>CAMWOX010000004.1 GCA_947175975.1 uncultured Ruminococcus sp. | reverse complement strand
ATCCATAAGTGTAAACTTGGATTATGGTTTTTATTTCAATTATAGCAACAATAAAGAAGATGAGGAAGAAAAATTATCTTTATTTGATTTTGGAAAATTAAATGAAATTATTGAAGGAATTGATGATTTAGAAGTATCTTTGGGGCTATTTGTACCACCAATTCAAGCATGGGAAATAATAAAATTTTTTTTGGAAAAGGGACAATTATCTCCACAAATTAAGTGGATAGAACCAGAAAACCTTCCTGAAAACAGCAAATTTTATTGAATTTTAGAAAGGAATAAGAGCAAAGAGGTATGATGATCCCAATATAACTCCACCTGACATAGGTGATTATGAGAAAATAGAAGATGATACAATCTTAGTAATATTTTCGAAAGTAATTTGCCGTCCTTTTGATAAATAACCTCTTACTTCAAACTCAAAATTGGGAGAAATGCAATGAAATTTAATTTGCAAAAAATGATTTCTGGTGCTGTTTGTATCATGGAATCTGCTTTATACAAAACTATTTTCGGTATTGTTTGTATGGGGTTTGTTGTTTCGGTTGCAGTCATTTATTGTGCGGATATGATTAAAATGGCATGGCATCTTGAAAATCCCGTTACTGCAACATTGGAGAATGGTCTAGATTATCAAGTTTGTGAAGATCACGTGAAAATCACAGATTGTAATGAATCCGCAGAGGGTGAAATGATAATTCCTGTAACAATTGAGGGGCTACCCGTCACAAGTATTGAAGGTTTTGCGTTTTCTGCCTGTTCTTCTTTGACATCTATCACAATCCCGGACGGTGTCGCACATATTGGAATGTATGCATTTTCTGGTTGTGATTCCTTGACAGCGATTCATGTTAACTCCGAAAATCAGTATTATATGGATATGGATGATGTATTATTTTCAAAAGATCAAAAAACACTATTGCAATATCCAATTGGAAAACCGGAGCAATCCTATTCGATTCCGGATGGTGTGACAAGTATTGAAGATTTTGCGTTTTCTAACTGTTCTTCTCTGGAATCTGTCGTAATTCCGGATAGTGTCACAAGTATCGGGGATTATGCATTTTACGGCTGTTTTCATCTGTCACAAAATATATCTGCAATTCGTAATCGAATATGCAATAACCCTCCATCCTATGAAAAAATAAGAAAAAAGATTACAGCGTATTTTGATAATTTCTATGCGCAAAACAGGAACTTTTCTGTCAGATCTTTTGCGCCGGAAGAACTCACAAATACTATCGGAACATGGGTAAATGGATATTTTTACAATGAACAATTAGTCTGGATGCAGCTGGAAACATTTGGTGATATGCAGGAAAGATTTTCAAATTATTATGTGATTAACAGCGAACTTACTTATATGATAACGAATTTATATCAGCATTCCACGGAAAAATCAACTGAAATGTTTATCATAGATGGTGTAATCTGGGTATATGATGGAAATGATACATTAGTTCTATATCAGGAATCCGATGCAGAAATGGAAATATACGAAATGATAAGAAAAGAGCTTGCAAATGATAATTCCGTTTATTTTAACAATGATGGCGAGAACAATCATGAAAACAGATTCGATCAACTGAAAACAGATTATTTCACGAATTATTATCTGTATCATAATACCTATCAACAAGAAAATTATCCATGCAATGATTTTGATGCAACAGCATTTTTGGAAAACGGAATTTTAAAAAAAATTTGTCTACAAATATATGAGGGTGCGGAGTGTAAAAAATATAATTATTATATTCTGGATAAGGATATTATTTATATTATTGCTTTTCATCAGCAATATAAGAATGAAAATGGTGATATTATTTTTGGCAAGAGTTTCTATGAACAATATTATATGATGGATCATGAAAAAATAATGGAATATAATTGTGATACAAATAATTTGGAGGAAAATCTTTGCATGTCATTCTTATCAGAATATTTTAATGATGCGGAAACGCATTTATGGCAGAATTTGAAATTTTAAAAAACAAAACTTAATAAAATTAAGAATTTTGAGATAAAAACTTAATTTTATAAATTATCTACTTGAATTGATTGACAAAGCATCTGAAAAGTTGTAAAATAGGATTGTAATGAGAGTCCCTGACTTTATTTTGTTAATTTTGAACTGAATACAAAAAGCAACGACGCTTGAAACTGTATCTGAGAGGGTATGCAATACTCAGGTACGATTTGAGTGTCGTTTTTTGCGGTTCATGAAGAAAATTTTTGTAAATTCTATGAAAGGAAATGTTATCTGAAGAAATTGATTCAGATAACCAGATGGTGATTTATGATGGATAATTTCAGAACCATGCAGACCTATCCGCAGCAAGGATTGTATCATCCGCAGTTTGAACATGATGCCTGTGGTATCGGTGCGGTCGTGAATATCAATGGTATTCCGTCCAGACGTGTTGTGGAAGATGCTCTGCACATTGTGGAGAATCTGGAACACCGTGCCGGAAAGGATGCCGAGGGTAAGACCGGTGACGGTGTAGGAATTTTGTTGCAGATTTCCCATGCATTCTTTTCCGGGATCATGGCACAGCAGGGAATTGACCTGGGCGGCGAGAGAGATTACGGAATTGGTATGTTTTTCTTTCCGCAGGATGAATTGAAACGCCGCCAGGCAAAGAAATTGTTTGAAATTATCACACAAAAAGAGGGAATGGAATTTCTGGGCTGGCGTGAAGTGCCGGTCGTTCCGGAAGTGCTGGGAGATATGGCTCGAGATAGTATGCCGAGTATCTGGCAGGGATTTGTAAAACGTCCGGAACACTGCGAAAAAGGGCTTGTTTTCGACAGAATGCTGTATATTGCAAGACGTGTGTTTGAACAGAGTAATGAGAATACCTATGTGGTTTCTCTTTCCAGCAGGACGATTGTGTACAAAGGCATGTTCTTAGTGACGGAGTTAAGACAGTTCTTTCCGGATTTGCAGGATGAGAATTATGAATCTGCAATTGCAACGGTGCATTCTCGGTTTAGTACGAATACAACACCCAGCTGGCAGAAAGCACATCCGAATAGGTTTATTGTGCATAACGGTGAAATTAATACTATCACAGGCAATGCGGACAAGATGCTTGCCCGGGAGGAATCCATTGACTGCGAGATTCTGAGAGACCAGATGCACAAGCTTCTGCCGATTATTGATGTCAATGGTTCGGATTCTGCAAGACTGGATAACGCACTGGAATTTATGGTAATGTCCGGAATGCCGCTGCCGCTGGCTGTCATGATCCTGATTCCTGAGCCTTGGAAGAATAACAGAACCATGAGACGGGAAAAGAAAGATTTTTATCAGTATTATGCAACCATGATGGAACCTTGGGATGGTCCTGCATCCATTCTGTTCTCGGATGGCGATGTCATGGGAGCTGTTCTGGACAGGAACGGCTTGCGTCCATCAAGATATTATATTACAGACGATGGATTTCTGATTTTGTCTTCCGAAGTCGGAACGTTGGATTTGCCGGCAGAACATATTCTGCATAAAGACAGATTACGTCCCGGAAAGATGCTGTTAGTAGATACGAAACAGGGCAGAGTGATTGATGATGAAGAATTGAAAAATCATTATGCCTGCCGTCAGCCTTACGGAGAATGGCTGGATACAAATCTTGTCAAACTACGTCATCTGCATATCCCTAATAGAAATATTGAGCATTTCAGCCAGAAGAAGTTAAGTCAGATGCAGAAAGCATTCGGTTATACTTACGAGGAAATCCGGGGATCTATTCTGCCGATGGCACAGGACGGCGGCGAGCCAATTGCGTCCATGGGTGCGGATAATCCATTGCCGTCTCTCTCAAACATGAATCCGCCGTTATTTGATTATTTCCGACAGTTATTTGCACAGGTCACCAATCCGCCATTTGATGCGATCCGGGAAGAAGTTGTCACAGATACCAGCATGTATATTGGTTCAGACGGTAATTTACTGGAAGAGAAAGCATTGAACTGTCATGTACTCCGGGTGGATAATCCGATTCTGACAAATACAGATATGCTGAAAATCAAATATATGCAGATTCCCGGCATGAAAGCAGAAGTTATCCCTATGACGTATTATAAAAATACTTCATTGAAGAAAGCAATTAAGCATTTGTTCATCCGGGCAGATAAGGCATATCGGGATGGTGCAAACTTCCTGATTCTGTCTGATAGGGATGTGGATGAATATCATGTACCGATTCCGTCATTACTGGCTGTATCGGCTTTGCAGCAGCATCTTGTCACAACCAGAAAGAGAACGGCAGTGGCTTTGATTCTGGAAACAGCAGAACCTAGAGAAGTACATCATTTTGCGACATTGCTGGGCTATGGTGCAAGTGCAATCAATCCGTATCTGGCACATGATACGATCCGGGAGCTGACAGAATGCGGGGCATTGGATAAAGATTATTATGCGGCAGAATCAGACTATGATGCTTGTATTTTACATGGCATTGTCAAGATTGCTTCTAAAATGGGTATTTCGACCATTCAGTCCTATCAGGGATCAAAATTATTTGAAGCAATCGGTGTCAGTCAGGAAGTCATTGATGAATATTTCACAGGTACTGTCAGCCGTGTTGGTGGTATCACACTGGATGAGATCGGAAAACGGGTTGAGGAACTGCATTCTTCGGCTTTTGATCCGCTTGAATTGGGTGTGGAGATGGAAGTCGCAAGCATCGGTGCGCACAAGATGAGAAGTCACCGGGAGGAGCATTTATACCGTCCGGAGACGATTCACTTGTTACAGAAAGCCAGCAGAACCGGTGATTATGAGACATACAGGCAATATGCACAAGCTGTTCATGTAGAAGGCAGAAGTATGCAGCTGAGAGATATGCTGGAATTTGTCTTTCCGGAAGACGGAGGGATTCCGATTGCAGAAGTAGAGCCTGTGGAAAGTATTTTCAAGAGATTCAAGACAGGTGCAATGTCCTATGGATCAATTTCTCAGGAAGCGCATGAGACACTGGCAATTGCCATGAACCGAATCGGCGGTAAATCCAACAGCGGTGAGGGCGGTGAAAGTCCGGAACGAATTGCCACTGCCGGAACGGATCATGATTGCAGTTCCGCAATCAAGCAGGTAGCATCCGGTCGTTTCGGTGTGACTTCATCCTATCTGGTCAGCGCACAGGAATTGCAGATTAAATGCGCCCAGGGTGCAAAACCCGGTGAGGGCGGGCATTTGCCTGCGGCAAAAGTCTATCCCTGGATTGCAAAAACGAGACATTCTACACCGGGTGTGGGATTGATCTCACCGCCGCCGCATCATGATATTTATTCAATTGAGGATCTGGCACAGTTAATTTATGATCTGAAAATGGCAAATGTCAATGCAAGAATTTCTGTGAAACTGGTGTCAGAAGCAGGAGTCGGAACAGTTGCGGCAGGTGTTGCCAAAGCCGGTGCAGGTGTTGTCCTGATTTCCGGATATGATGGTGGTACAGGTGCAGCCCCGGCAACTTCAATTCACCATGCAGGTCTGCCATGGGAACTGGGTGTGGCAGAAACGCATCAGACGCTGTTGCTGAATCATTTAAGATCCCGTGTCGTTGTGGAAACAGACGGAAAGTTAATGACTGGTCGTGATGTACTTGTTGCGGCTCTGCTCGGTGCGGAGGAATATGGCTTTGCGACTGCACCCCTGGTGACAATGGGTTGTATGATGATGCGTGTGTGCAATCTGGATACTTGTCCGGTGGGAATTGCGACACAGAATCCAGAGCTGAGAAAACGTTTCACAGGCAAGCCGGAATATGTGGTCAACTTCCTGACATTTGTGGCACAGGAACTGAGAGAATATATGGCAAAACTGGGAATCCGGACAGTGGATGAACTGATCGGCAGAACGGATCTGTTGCAGATCAAGAATTGCGAAGATCATGGGAATAAAGCACATCTGATGGATCTGACGGCATTATTGCACAAGAAAGAAAATTCGCATTTCAAGCCGGAAGATGCCTATGATTTCCATCTGGAACAGACGCTTGATGAGAAAGTATTGCTGAAAAAATTGGATATTGCCGGAAATGATGCCAAAGATAAAAAATTCCTGGAAGTGCATGTAACCAATACAGACAGGACTTTTGGAACAATGTTCGGCTCGGCACTGACGAGGAAATTTGGGGATTCTTTGCAAGAAGATACTTACCATGTGAAATGTATCGGCAGTGGCGGACAGAGTTTCGGATCATTCATTCCAAAAGGGCTGACACTGGAGCTGTGCGGTGACAGCAATGACTATTTCGGCAAAGGTCTGTCAGGTGGTAATCTGATTGTCTATCCGCCGGAACATGCATTATTCAAGGCAGAAGAGAATATTATTGTCGGGAATGTAGCACTTTATGGTGCAACCAGCGGCAAGGTATTTATCAACGGTATTGCCGGTGAGCGTTTTGCGGTGCGAAATTCCGGTGCTTATGCGGTTGTAGAGGGTGTCGGCGACCATGGATGTGAATACATGACAGGCGGCAGAGTGGTTGTTCTCGGTAGAACAGGAAAGAATTTCGCTGCCGGTATGAGCGGTGGTATTGCCTATGTTCTGGATGAAGACAGGGATCTGTACATGCGTTTGAATAAAGAACTGGTGTCTTTGCAAGAAGTCACGGAGAAATATGATGTCCTGGAATTAAAGCGCATGATTGAAGAGCATGTCGCTGCAACAGGTTCTGAGAAAGGACAAAGGATTTTGGATGATTTTGCAGGTTATCTGCCAAAATTCAAGAGAATTATGCCGCATGACTATGCAAGAATGCGTCAGGCGATCTTAACAATGGAAGAAAAAGGAATGCAGACAGAAGAGGCTGAAATTGAAGCTTTCTATCTGACAGTGAGATAATCAATAACAGGAGGGTGATTTTATGGGAAAACCAACTGGATTTCTGGAATATACACGCTGTCAGAATACGGATGTCCCGGCTTTGGAGCGTGTCCAGAATTACGAAGAATTACATAAGCCTTTGAATCAGGAGAGCAGACAGGAGCAGGCGGCAAGATGCATGGACTGTGGCGTGCCGTTCTGTCAGTCAGATTATGGCTGTCCGCTGCATAATTTAATCCCGGAATGGAATGATCTGATTTACAGGGGCGAATTTGATGCGGCGGCGAAAAGATTACTGATGACGAATAATTTTCCGGAGTTTACTTCGAGAGTCTGTCCGGCTCTGTGTGAGAGTGCGTGCATCTGTAATCTGCATGATACACCTGTGACAACAAGGGATAATGAGAATTTTGTGATTGAACATGCTTATGCATCAGGGTTCATGAAAGCAAATCCGCCTGTAATGCGTAGTGAAAAGCATGTTGCTGTGATTGGCTCAGGGCCTGCAGGACTGGCGGCAGCGGATCAGCTCAACAAGAGAGGGCATCATGTGACTGTATTTGAACGTTCCGACCGGATCGGGGGACTTCTGATGTACGGCATTCCCAATATGAAACTGGATAAATCCGTAATTGCACGTCGGGTAAAACTTATGCAGGAAGAGGGAATTGAGTTTAAGACAAACTCTAATATCGGCAAGGGAAAGAGTGCAGGTGCAATTCTCAGAAAATATGATGCTGTTGTATTAGCCTGTGGGGCATCCCAGCCGAGGGATCTCCAGATTCCCGGAAGAGATGCACATGGAATTTGTTTCGCTGTGGAGTATCTGACAGCGGCGACAAAGCATCTATTAAATCAGGAAGATCCGGCAAAGGCGGCAATTTCGGCAAAGGGAAAAAGAGTAATTATTGTCGGCGGCGGCGATACAGGAAATGACTGTGTTGCAACGGCAATCCGTCAGGGAGCTGTTTCTGTGACACAATTGGAAATGAATCCGAAATTGCCTGATACCAGAGCAGAGAATAATCCTTATCCGGAATATCCCCGGATCTGTAAGACGGATTATGGTCAGGAGGAAGCAATTGCAGTATTCGGGTCTGATCCAAGAATTTATGAAACAACGCTGAAAGAATGCTACACAGATGAAAATCATAATCTGACAGGTGTACAGCTTGTGAAAGTCTGGTTTGAAACAAATCCGCAAACAGGAAAGCGGGAACTTCATGAGGGCGAAACCTGGAGGGTTGATGCGGATCTGGTAATTCTTGCAATCGGATTTCTGGGAGCAGAATCCTATGTTGCAGACGCATTCGGTGCAGTGCAGGATGCCAGAACAAATGTGGAAACATTGCCGGGTACACATGTTACAGCGAATCCGAAAGTCTTTACAGCGGGAGACATGCACACAGGGCAGTCCCTGGTTGTCCGTGCGATCGCTGAGGGCAGGGCAGCCGCCAAAGAAGTAGATGCTTATCTGATGGGCTATACCAATCTGCCATAAATAGAATATAAAAATAGAAATGCCGTAATATTTACGATTTTGTCATAAATATTACGGCATCATTGATTATTTTCAGCAATGTTTTCTATCAGACAGATTGTACAGGAATACCACGGCTTTGAGAATTTTTTTGTCCTTTTTGATGATTTTTTACAAATTACTAGTTGACTTTATGAGAAAAATATGTTATAATATCCAATGACGGGTAATAGGATTATGTTATCTGGAATAACAACAGTGCCGGAAAGGAGTGTGATGTTTTTCTATACACCAGAGTCAGATGCAAAAAAATCCCCTGCATGGTACTCCATGCAGAGAACTCATCAAAAGATAAAGCGTTCCCGAGGTGATTCGAACACCCGACCTACCGCTTAGGAGGCGGTCGCTCTATCCAGCTGAGCTACGGAAACACAAGAATATAATATTATTATAACACAGTTTTTCACAAATTGCAAGAGTAAATTTCAGTTTTTTTATTTCAACAGCATATTTGTGCAGTTTGAATAAAAGCTCTGTTGAAGCGAGTCAGTTTCAGTAGAAAAACACAGTCTCTGCGTGGAAAACGTAGAAAAATATTGTAGTTACCGTTTTGTAATAATTTAAAATTTCAGACATTTTTTAAGTCATTCTGCATAAAAAATAGATGATTTTTTTGTGCAAGATGTTCAAAAAAAATGAAAGAATGGTTTTTTGCATTGACATTCTGCGCTATTTGGTGTATATTAATTACAGCAAGCAATCTTGTTACTTGCTACGGCGAAAGCTTGAATTTTTGAAGTGTAGGTGCAACAGTGGTTTTAATGAAAGATATTGCAGAGGCTTGTGGCGTTTCGACTGCTACTGTCAGCAAGGCTCTGAATAACCGTGATGATGTCAATCCGGCGACAAAAGAACGTGTGCAGGAGGTAGCAAAGCAGTTAGGTTATCTGCCGAATGCGATGGCGAGAGCTCTGAAGACAAAGAAAACTTATAACATCGGCGTTCTGATGGTGGACAAGGCACAAAGCGGACTCAAACACCGCTATTTTGCATCAATTCTTGATAGCTTTAAAGTTTTTATGGAGCGTAACGGCTATGATCTGACTTTTATTAGTAATCAGATCGGCGAACAGACATATTCTTACTATGAGCATTGCATGTACCGGAATGTTGACGGCGTTCTTGCCGCCTGTGTAGATTTCTACACCCCCGGAGTCAGAATGCTGCTCGAAAGTAAGCTCCCTGTCGTTTCGATTGATTATATTGCTGATAATAGTTATACGGTTGTATCAGACAACCAGGATGGTATGCGCCGTGCCGTAGAATATGCACTCAGCAGAGGGCATAAAGAGATTGCTTATATTTATGGTGAAGATGCCCAGGTAACGGAAATCAGAAAGAATACTTTCCGGGATACCATGGCGGCTCATCATTGTGAAGTCAGAAATCAGTTTCTCCGACAAGGAAAATATCTGCATACTGAGCTTGCCTATCAGCTCACGCAGGAACTCCTGACAAATTGCGAACACAGACCAACTTGTATTTTATATCCGGATGACATTTGTGCGATTGCAGGTATGGGAGCAATCGCAGACCAGCATCTTGAACCTGGAAGAGACATTTCCGTGATCGGTTATGACGGTGACCCGACCTTACAGATGTTAAGACCGAGTCTGACCACTATTCAGCAGGATGTAGATACAATGGGACGCAAAGCGGCAGAACTGATGCTGAAACTGCTCCGGAAAGAGCAGATCCTGCCAGAAGCACAGACAGTTTATTGTCCCAGTCTTCTGCTTGCAGGCGAAACCGTTGCACAGCTGAAAGGCTGAGGCACTCATCCCGTTGTTATGCTGTTTCACAGGGGAATAGCATAAGATATATCTTAAGGAGGAAAATACCAATGAGCAAATTAAAAAGAACACTGGCTTTGCTGGCTACTCTCGCAGTAACTTCTACAGCATTCGTGGCTTGCGGTGACAAGAAAGAAGATTCTAATGCATCACCGGCAGAGAACAACAACAGCAGTGTAGCAGATGATGCAAATGCAGGTGATGCTGACGCAGATGCTGACGCTAATGCAGATGCTGACGCTAACGCAGACGCAGATGCAGACGCAGATGCAGATGCAGATGCAGATGCTCCGGCAGCAGTAGGTGGCGAAATCTCTCTCCCGGACACAGATGATGTTTTGACAATTGTTTGCTGGACTGATACAGACCTGAACAACATGTTTGATATCTACACACCTGTGCAGGCTTCTGAAGTAAAATATCAGAACTGCGGCGGTAACGGTACTGAGGCTTCTACACAGTATGCAAACTACCTCAACAGCGGTGATGACGTTGACCTGTTCGTTGCAGAAGCAGGCTGGATTCTGAACTATATCAATGATGACAGCATGTCTGCTCCGATGGAACAGCTTGGCATTTCTACAGCTGATTATGCAGATGCTTATCAGTACACAGTTGAAATCGGTACAGACAACAATGGTGTTTTGAAGGCAGCATCCTGGCAGGCAGCAGCAGGCGGCTGGGCTTACAATGCAACACTCGCTGAACAGTATCTCGGTGTGACATCCGAAGATGACATGCAGAAAAAGGTTTCCAACTGGGATAACTTCAAGGCAACTGCTGAAGAACTCAAGACAGCTTCTGACGGTGCTGTAACGATGACAGTTTCCCTCGGTGGTCTGTGGCAGGCATTCTCTACAGCACAGAATGCAGCATGGGTTGACGGCACAACGATCAACACAGGCATCGCTTCTGACTTCGTTGCAATGGCAAAAGAATACGTTGACGGTGGCTATATTGATCCTTCTGTTGAGCAGTGGAGTACTGAGTGGGAGAACTACGGTAAAGACGGCAAGACACTGGGTTACTTCTTCTCTACATGGTGCCTCGGTGAGGGCGCACAGCTCGATACAAACTGCGGTACAGAAGGTAACTGGAGACTCATTCAGGGTCCGCAGGAATACTTCTGGGGCGGTTCTTGGCTCTGCGTATCTCCGAACTGCAACACAGCAACAGAAGCTGCAAACTTCATCAGAACATTCACATGCAATGCTGATACAATGGAAGAATATGCTCTGTACTCCGGCGACTTCGCAAACAACAAGGTTGCTATGAACAAGATCATTGCTGATGGTTCTAACTCCAACCCGTCTCTCGGCGGTCAGGATCAGTTCGCAGTACTCGCTGGCGTTGCTGAAGGCATCAAGATGAGCGATTCTATTTCCAAGTATGACCAGAACCTGAAAGATACTCTGCTGAATACTCTGAAAGACAATATCAGCGAAGATGCTGACACAATTCTCCAGAAGTTCACAGACCAGGCACTGGCTGACAACACAGACCTGAACGCATAATTTCATTCCAAATGAAATTATAATTAAATCTAAAAAATGCATACGTAGCCTGTGAGGGATCATTGTGCCCTCATAGGCAACGTGTTGTATATTCTTTCGAGAGGGTGAAAAGTAATGGCATCAGCTGCGCAAAGCCGAATTAAATCCATTTCTTACGCCAAATACGGATATATGTTTATTGCACCTTTTTTCCTTGTGTATTGCTTTTTCCAGATTTGGCCATTGATTTACACGTTTATTCTTTCGTTCAAGGGCAACCAGAGTAATAATGCTGCTTTTGTTGGTCTTGACAACTATACGACGATCCTGTTCGGGCAGGGCATGGCTGCCGGTGCTGCTGCAACCAAAGCAGAATTTTTGCAGGCACTTGGCAACACATTCATTCTTTGGTTCGGTAACTTCGTTCCGCAGATTCTTCTTTCTCTTCTGTTGGCCGTTTGGTTTACCGATGCTAAAGTAAAACTGCCTGGCAAAGGTTTCTTCAAAGTCGTTATGTACATGCCGAATATTATCACAGCTGCGTCCGTCGCTGCTTTGTATGTCAATCTGTTCGGCGATTCTCAGTATTATTTTGTCAACTCCTTGCTGATGAATGCAGGCATGGCAAATCCGATTCACTTCGTTACCGATCCTGTGATTTCCAAGGGCATGGTTATGTTTATTCAGACATGGCTGTGGTTTGGTAATACCATGATCATGCTGATGTCCGGTATCATGGGTATCAGTCCGTCCCTGTTTGAAGCTGCTGATATTGACGGTGCAAATTCTTCACAGCAGTTCTTCAACATTACACTTCCTCTGCTCCAGCCCATCATGGTATATACACTCGTTACTTCCATGATCGGTGGTCTCCAGATGTTCGACCTGCCTTATCTGTATCACAATGGTTCTAACTTCTCCAGAAGCCTGGAAACAGTTGCAGTTTATATCTACTTCAACTTCAACAAGGGTACTGTAGAACAGGCAAACTATGGTTATGCAGGTGCTGCTTCCATTATCATCTTTGCCATCACCGCAATTCTTGGATCTATCACGTTCTACATGAACCGTGACAAAGATGCAATTGCGAAGAAGAAACAGCGCAAGATGGCTGAAAAGCAGCAGAAAGCAAGAGCAAAGCAGGGAGGAGGACTTACCATATGAGCATGAAACAGCAGTATGGCGCACAAAAAGACAATTACCACAAGCAGATTATGATCAAGTCCACTATCATTCTGGTTGTTTGTATCTTGCTGACACTGATTTGTCTTGTGCCGATCTACATTTTGATTGTAAACGCAACACATACACATACAGAGCTTGCCGAAAATCCGTCTCAGCTGTTTTTTGGCGGTGCATTAGGCGAGAACATGAAAATCCTGACAAACGACATTGCAGAAGATGCCGGAAAGGCACTCAGACGAGTTGCCCGTCAGTATTCCAGTGTGTTCAACATCGGTCGTGGTTACCTGAACAGCTTGATCATTGCAGGATGTACCACTCTTCTGACAGTATTCTTCTCTGCACTGACAGCTTATGGTCTGGTTGTTTATGATTTCAAATTAAAAGGTCCGGCTTACACATTTATTATCGGTGTTATGATGATTCCGGTACAGGTATCTTCCGCAGGTTTTGTAAGATTCATGTACTCCCTGAATTTGATTAACAATTTCATTCCGTTGATCATTCCGGCAATTGCCGCACCGGCAGTTATCTTCTTCATGCATTCTTCACTGAAATCTACATTCCCGCTTTCTATCGTAGAAGCTGCGAGAATTGACGGATGCAGTGAGTTCCGGACATTTATGTCTGTTGCACTGCCTCTGATGAAGCCGGCTATGGCTGTACAGGCAATCTTTGCATTTGTACAGAACTGGAACAACTACTATACACAGAATATGATCCTGAAAAACGACAAGATGATGACTGTGCCGATCATGGTTTCCAAAGTACTCCAGTTCGACAAGGACGTCAACTATGGTGTAAACTACCTGTGTATTGCACTTTCTATCGTTCCGATCGTAGTTGTGTATGTCGCACTGTCCAAGTTCATCATCGCAGGTGTTGCACTTGGTGGTGTTAAGGAATAATTATCATTTTCTAGTATAATTATTTCCGGAAATTTGCAGAATATTCAAAAATTTTCGCCTGTTTCTTCGGGATTCTCAGAATCCCGGAAACAGGCGTTTTTTTTTAAATAAATTCAAATCAGCGAAATCTGATTTGCATCTTCCAGGTTTTTGGCTGATCTGCCAATAGCGGGAATTGTCTGCACACGATAATGCAAAAGATGATTTAATTGCTCCGGCGCAGGGATTTCCGCTGAAAGTATTTTCTGTCTAGACTTAAGTGTCATGACTTGAACACCCTGGGAACTTCGGGTTGCTTTTTCGGAGATCAATTCTGTATGAATCAGGATGGCTTTTTCTGCATTGGAACGGATCAGAATATTTGTATCTTCTGGGAGATAGAGCATATTCAGAACAGGAGATTTGTCACAGAAAGCAGCTGTTAATTTTTTCCGGTTGGTTTTGGTCATGTAAGAAGATAATGGAATCTTGGAAATTCTGCCATTCTCAAAGATAAATAACAATTTACCGGAATAATCAGAGGTCGCAATCACGCCAATGATTTTTTCTTCTTCCTCAAAGCCAAGTTTCACCGGGATATAATCACCAAGCAGACTGGCTTTGCAGTCATCAAACGCACTGGCACGGATCTTGTAGACCTGTGCTTTGTTGGTGAAGAATAGCAATTCCGTTTTGTTCATGCCTTCGGATTGATAGATAATTGCATCATTCTCTTTTAGTTTCTGTTCACCGCCCATCCGGAGAGATAACGGCGTGATCTTCTTGAAATAGCCCTCTTTTGTGAGAAAGAAATGAACGGGATAATCCGGTGTATCTTCTTCCGGAGAAAGTTCATCCGCATCTGTGAGCGTATAGAATGCTGTTTTCCGTGGCTGACCGTATTTTTTCGAAGTTTCTTTGAGTTCTTTGATGATAATTTTCTGGATTCTGAAAGGATTGGCAAGAATGTCTTCCATATCGGAAATATCAGATTTCAGGCTTTCAATATCCTGAAGTTTATTCAGAATATATTCCCGATTGAGATGTCTTAATTTGATTTCAGCGACATACTCAGCCTGGATTTCATCGAGATCAAATCCCGTGATCAGATTCTGGATCACAAGAGATTCTTTGGAAGTTTCCCGGATGATCTGGATGGCTTTGTCGAGATCCAGCAGGATTTTCTGTAAGCCCAGCAATAAATGTAATTTGTCTTTTTTCTTATGGAGATCGAATGCAACACGACGTTTGACGCATTCATGCCGGAATGCAACCCATTCTGTCAGGATTTCCCGGATTCCCATTACTTTTGGGGTATTCCCGATCAGAATATTGAAATTACAGCCGAAACTGTCCTGTAATGGTGTGAGACGGAATAATTTCTGCATTAATTTTTCTACATCTGTATTGCGTTTGACATCAATTGCAAGCCGGAATCCGTTTACATCAATTTCATCACGGGCATAGGAGACTTCCCGGAGTTTTCCGGCTTTGCTCAATTCTGTGATTTTATCCTTGATGGCTTCAAGCGTTGTTGTATAGGGGATTTCTGTGACTTCGATACAGCCCGCAGTTTTGTCATAGTTCCATTTGGCACGGAGTTTCAGGCTGCCTCTTCCCGTATCGTAGACTTTTCTTAATTCTGTTTCATCATATAATAAATAACCACCAGATGGGAAGTCCGGACCTTTAAGCGTGGAGAGGATATCATGTTCCGGATTTTTGATCAATGCAATGCAGGTTTCACATAATTCTGCCAGATTAAACGGGCAGATATTGCTTGCCATGGAAACAGCAATACCCATATTGGCATTGACCAGAATGGAAGGAAAAGTCGCCGGAAGAAGCGAAGGTTCAAGCATGGTATTATCATAATTGGGGATGAAATCGACAGTTTCTTTGTCAATTTCGCTGAATAATGCTTCACAGATAGGAGCAAGCTTGACTTCCGTGTAACGGGATGCGGCAAAAGCCATATCCCTGGAATAGTGCTTACCGAAATTGCCCTTGGAGTCTACATAGGGATGCAGTAAGCATTCATTTGCTCTGGTGAGTCTGACCATTGTTTCATAGATTGCCTGATCGCCGTGGGGATTCAGGCGCATGGTCTGACCAACGACATTGGCGGATTTGGTTCTCTGGGAATTTAATAATCCCATTTTATACATGGTATATAATAATTTCCTGTGAGATGGCTTGAAACCATCAATTTCGGGCAATGCTCTTGAGATAATGACACTCATGGCATAGGGCAGATAATTTTTTTCGAGTGTATCTGTGATTTCTTCTTCCTGTGTGATGCCGGCATTTTCAAACCAGGCATCAAGCATTGGCTTGGGTTTTGCTTTGGGAAGCATTTTCTTTCTTGTCATCATAATCCCTTTCTTTCTGTAATACTTGTAATCATGATCAATTCTGATTTTCTGACTTTATTATAGTAACATATTCAAAATCATTTGTCAAGAAAAATGATTCTGAAAATTTGGAGGTGAAATATTGTGTATAAAACTTGTCAATGTGGCAATGTACTTCATGACAGCATTATTCCTAATAGTTATGTGTTTCATGTTTATGCAGATCCGGAAGAGTGGACGATCCGGAAAATGTGTTATCTGGACAGCCATTATTATGAAAAACTTCTTTCGCATAGAGTTGCCTGGCACTGTGAGGACTGCCACAGGATTTATCTGTGGACAAATGCAGGTTGCAGGATTTTTTACTTTGCAGGAATGAAAAGCATAATTCCGGTACAGGAATATCAGATTTTTGTTGCAATGAATGATTATCAGGCTGGCATCACAGGAAAGATCATTCGGGAACAGGGTGTAGAAACGGAATCTTACAAAGCTTACCGGATTTATACGGATTCTGAAAAAAACAGATTTTGGGTAAGATGTCCGAAAACAGGGAGATATTTTGAATTTCGGAAACAGTAATAAAAAATGCCCGGATCAAGGCATTTTTTATCTGAAATATTCAGGATTTTACGGCTTCATGAATGTGAATATCCGCCTGCGGATAGGGAATGCTGATATGGTTTTGATCAAAGGCTTTCTTGATCTGTTCCTGTAAGTCGTAATATAATTTCCAGTAATTTTCATGCGTTGTCCAGACTCTCACATGAATCACAACGGCACTGTCTGCCAGTTCACCGACTCTGACTGTATAATCCTGATCATGCAGAACAGATTCATGCTTGTCCAGAATTTCGGAAATAATCTGTTTTGCGGCATTTTCGTCACTGTCATAGCCGATCCCGAAATTGAGATCCAGCCTGCGTTTCTGATCTTCAGAATAGTTTAAGATGATAGCATCGGAGATTTTCCGGTTCGGAATAAAGACTGTTGTGCCGTCCGCTTTTTTCATTTTGGTTTGAAGAATACCAATGATCTCTACTGTTCCGGTAATACCGCCAAATTCGACAAGATCGCCGACTTTGAGAGGTTTGGCAAATAGAATCAGAAATCCGCCTGCGACATTCGCCAGGCTGTCCTGCAAGGCGAGACCGATTGTCAAGCTGATTGTACCAATGACAGTAATAATCGAAGTCATGGGGACATTCAGGACAGATAATACAATTACAACCACAAGCACATAGAGAATGACACGGATCAGGGATTGCAAAAATCCACATGCTGTGGGATCAAGTTTGCTTTTCTGGAGTGTTCTGTTGACGAATTTAAGCAGAAATCTGGTAAACATCAGTCCCAATAGAAACACAATCAGGGCAAAACCGACAGATGGAAGAATTGCTTTCACAAAATCGCCGATTTCCTGGAAAATTGAAGTAACATGTGCTGTCTGTTCTGTGATTACCTCGGAGATTTCTCCGATGACTTCATTTGTTCCTGTTTCCTGCATGAGTAAAATCATCCTTTCTACATCAGAATAAAATTTTAATTTATTATAGCATATCCAGGCATATTTTGTCAATAGAGAAAAATTTTTAAAAAACTCTTGCAAATCCTGTAAAAGTATAGTATAATAAAAATATCTGGATTTTTTTATTTTTATTATCATGATAGGAGAGTGAGCAAATCTATGAATCATCCCTTATTACTGGCAAATCATCTGATCATGCTGGCAGGTGGTTCGATCGACGGCAACAAACGTCCTCTTGACAGTTCTGAGCGATGGGGCGTTACGTTTGCAGGTCTGGGTATTGTCATTGTCGCACTCGCATTACTGGTTGTGATTATTTTCTTGTTTGGCAAGATCTTTGAATCCATTAATGCGAAGCAAAAAGCCAAAGAAGCGGCTCTTGCAGAAAAAAAGAAGCCAAAAGCTTCGCCTACGCCTGTGAAAAAAACGCCTGCACCTGCACCGGCAGTACAGCAGAATGCAAATACGGTTGATGATGAGGAAGTCATTGCTGTGATTTCGGCTGTTGTTGCTATGATGAGCCAGCAGGACGGCAAAAATTATAAAGTGAAATCCGTCAAGGCAGTTAAGAAAAATCAGGGTTTCAATGGACGTTCTGCATGGGCAATGGATGGTCGCCGTCAGAATGTATCTCCATTCTGAGCAGATTTATAGTATAGAGAGGAGTTTTTTAAACCTATGTTTCAGATTTTACAAGATATTCTGGGCGGATTGTGGGACACCAGTGGTCTGAATGCACTCTTGTCACAGCCGCAGCAGCTGTTCATGATTCTGATTTCATTTGGCTGCATGTATCTGGCAATTGTGAAAGAATTTGAGCCGCTGTTGCTGTTGCCAATTTCTTTTGGTATGTTTTTATCTAATCTGCCTGCAATTAATCCCGAAGATATGATATTCCATGCGGAATACTGGAATATGGAACAGAGTGTAGACTGGATATGGATGGTTCTGCATGATGGCGGGCTGCTGGATAAATTATACTTAGGTGTCAAATTGCAGATTTATCCCTGTCTGATTTTCTTAGGCATTGGCACAATGACGGATTTTGGTCCTCTGATCGCCAATCCCAAGAGCTTTCTGCTCGGCGCAGCTGCACAGGGCGGAATTTTCTTCACATTCCTGGCAGCATCTTTACTGGGGATGAGTGCAGCAGAATGTGGATCAATTGCGATTATCGGCGGTGCGGATGGGCCTACATCTATTTATGTATCCAGTAAATTGCTGGATGGTGCGGATTCTACGATGAATACTGGTACAATTGCACTGGTAGCCTATATGTATATGGCATTAGTGCCTGTGATCCAGCCGCCGCTGATGAGACTGCTCACTACC
This sequence comes from uncultured Ruminococcus sp., assembly GCA_947175975.1. GTDB lineage: Bacteria > Bacillota > Clostridia > Oscillospirales > Ruminococcaceae > UBA3855. The sequence continues at coordinate 12,932 of CAMWOX010000004.1, read as the reverse complement.
AAGAAAGAGCGTGAGATCAAGATGCCACAGCTCCGGACACCGTCCAAAACGGAAAAGATTATTTTCCCTGTAGTGGTTACACTGGTTGTGGCATTGTTAGTGCCATCTGCGGCAGCTCTCGTAGGAATGCTGATGTTCGGCAATATCCTGAAAGAAAGTGGTGTATGTTCCCGTTTGGTGGACACTGCACAGAACGCTTTGATGAATATTGTGACGATTTTCCTGGGCATTTCCGTCGGTGCAACAACTACTTATGATAATGTCTGGAATTTACAGTTTGTAGAAGTCCTGCTCCTTGGCGTGGTGGCATTCTCACTTGGTACATGTTGCGGATTATTACTTGCAAAGCTGATGAACTGGCTCAGCGGCGGTAAGATCAATCCGCTGATTGGTTCTGCTGGTGTATCTGCTGTACCGATGGCGGCAAGAATCTCCCAGAAAGAGGGCGCAAAGGCAGATCCCACAAACTTCCTGCTGATGCATGCGATGGGTCCGAACGTTGCAGGTGTCATTGGTTCAGCCGTAGCAGCAGGTGTTATGTTGAGCGTAATTGCATATTAAATTAATTTTATTCCGGTATGATAACTCATACCGGGATATTTTTTCTTTTCTGGAAGATATTAAAAAATCTAAAAAATCTGAAAACTGCTTTACAGATCCGGGATTTTGTGTTATGATAATAATAGATTATTTAGAGAGGCGGTATGATGCAGTTGAAAAAAATCCTGGGTATGCTCCTGATAGGCTTGATTTTCATCTTGTTTTTAATTGTTGTATGTGTTGTTCTGCTCTGGAAACAACGGAAAGAGCCTGATCCGGAGATCACAGTTCCGGCATCCGTGCAGGTTTCACCCACAGAAGAGAAGATTTATGAAACAACCGGAGAAAAAATTTTTTTGGAAAATTCTCCTGATGGCTGGCTTCCAGTGTTCGCAGATGTTCCGGCATGTGCCTACCAGGCAGATCAGTTTATTTCCAGAAATAACAGAATGTATTACCTGGAAGATCAGAAAATTACTTCACAGTTCGGGATTGATGTTTCTTATCACCAAAAAGAAATTGACTGGCAGAAAGTCAAGGCATCCGGTGTGGAGTTTGCATTTATTCGTGTCGGACGGAGAGGCTATACCGAGGGTGTGCTGAGCGAAGATGAATATTTCCGACAGAATATCCAGGGGGCGAGGGATGCCGGAATTGATATCGGCGTTTATTTCTATTCCCAGGCGATTACACCGGAAGAAGCTGTTGAAGAGGCAGAAATGACGCTTGCATTATTGGATGGCATGGAATTACAGTATCCTGTTGTCTATGACTGGGAAGTAATTTCCGATGCCGAAGCAAGAACAGATGCTATGACGGCAGAGACACTGACAGAATGCTGTGTCGCATTCTGTGAGAGAATCCGGGAAGCTGGTTACATACCAATGATTTACCAGAACAAGAGAACATCTTTGCTGAGATTGCAGCTCCCGGAGCTGACAGATTATGATTTCTGGTTAGCAGAATACAATCCGCAGGCAACATATTACTATAATTACCAGATCTGGCAGTATGCCTCCGATGGCAGAGTGCCGGGTATCACGGGCAGTGTGGATCTGAATATCTGTTTTAAGAATTATACAAAAAATCAGGAGTGATGAATGTTGAGAAAAAAACTGCATCTTGAAACTTCAACAAAAATCATGTTCAGCATCTGGATCATTCTGATTTTGATCAATATTGCGGCAAGGTTCTGCACTGTTGCAGTGGATTTCTATATCGCACATATTTTTCCGACAATTTCTGATTTCTGGTGCAGTGTTTCCGGAATGGCGGATTTTTCTGTCGGAGAATCTATGATCATTGCAGGAATAATACTTATATTGCTGGGATTCGTCAGTTTTGTTCTGTTTATGGTTTTTGCAAAGCGTAGGCGTGGAAAAATTGCAAGATTCTATGGGCATTTCTATGGATGGATTCTAACATGGATATTTTTTGTCGTTACATTTCATTTTTTGTTATTATATCAGGGAACAAAGCTGAGCATGGAACTAGAGGATAATACATTTACAAATCAACAGGTTCTGAAAGCGTATGCTTTGATGGTAGAAGAAGTAAATGCATTGAGTGACCAGGTGGAAAGAGACGAGACTGGGCATTTTGTCTTATCAGAAAAAACAGATCTGATGACAGAAGCCAAAGCCTGTATGCGTAGATTATCTCAGGAATTTCCGCAGTATAAAGGCACTTATCCGGATGCAAAGCCGATCCGAAATTCATATTTCTTTACACAGCAGGGCTTATTAGGAATTTATTATCCGTTCTCTATGGAAGCAAATTATAATCCGGTTGTCTATGAGATTAATCTGCCAAGTACAATCTGTCATGAATATACACATCTCAAAGGGAATATCTTTGAAGATGAGGCAGGTTACTATGCGTTCCGGGCTTGTCTTACAAGTGAAAATCCGGATTTCCGGTATAGTGGCTATATTAATATGCTTAACTGGCTGGAACTGGATTTCAGTGATGATCAGGCGGCATGGGAAGAATATTATCAGATCCGGGAAACATTGCAATCTGATGTTCTGAAAGATATGTATTCCTTTGTGCCGGAGGATTATTACCAGCTTCATCGGCATGAAGAAGTGATTCCCACGGCAATTGTTTCAGAAGTGGCAGATACTGTGATGGATACTTCCCTGAAAGTGAATGGTGTGCCGGAGGGTGCAGAGAGCTATCATGGTCTGACGGCACTTGTGCTGAATTATTATATTCATGGCTGAAATTAATTTCTGCCCCTGTGTCACAACAGGGGCATTCTGGTTGTTAATCAGAATATAAAACAATGGGCTGTTTGTATGCATAATTTTGTGAGAATTGCTGAAACAGGAAAAAATTACTTGTAAATTGCGTGGAAATATGCTATAATCTAGTAGCATTAGATGAGTCTAACAGGAGCGATTGAAATGAGAAAGAAAATAATTTTAGGCAGTGTGATCATTGCGGCTGGGCTGATTGTTCCGGTCACGGCACATGCAGAGCAGGATTTCACGCTAACGGAAAAACCGTTATTTCAGCAGGATGAAAACCAGAACAGGCTTTATTATTTTGAGGATCAGTTAATTACAGGAAAATTCAGTATTACACCGTCTTATCCGGTAGGAGATCTGTGTCTGGATGGAAAAATCAATGCAATGGATGCATCCGCAGTCTTGCAGGCTGCTGCCCAGTCTGGTGCAGGCAGTGCGACACCGGGTGAGATTCTGCTTGCAATGTTTCCTGCACTTGAAACAGCAGAACAGGCGGCTTTGTATGCAGATATTGATTACGACAATGTGATTAATGCACAGGATGCTGCAAATATTCTTACTTATGCCGCACAACTGGGAACTGGTTCTTCACAGTATCCCCTGGGATATGCGATTTATTATGCAGATGAAAACGGCATTTTGCAGACCGGATGGATTACAGAACCAGAGACCGGAAAAAGATATTATGCGAAAGAAAACTGCCAGTTGGCAACAGGCTGGCTGACGCAGGATGAGAATACTTATTATTTTGATACAGATGCCGGATCAGTCACCGGATTGCAGGAAATTGCAGGAAAGACTTACTATTTTGATGAAAACGGCATGATGCTCACAGGATGGCAGATTTCAGACGGTTTGGCACGTTATTTTGACCAGAATGGTATCATGCATACTGGATGGCTGACAGATGGAGAATTGCAATATTATCTGACCGCAGACGGTACACCTGCAAAAGGGATGTATACTATCAATCAAGAAGTTTATTATTTCAGTGAAGATGGCATTGTACAGACAGGATGGCAGATTGTTGAGGATCTGCATTATTATTTTGATCCGGACGGCACAATGCATACAGGCTTTTTGGAGCTGGATGGCGAAATTTACTATTTTGCGGAAGATGGTATTCTGGCATCAGGCTGGTGGGAAATTGAAGATCAGAAATATTATTTCAATCCGGACGGCACTGCTTATTCCGGATGGCTTGAAACAGATGGAAATCAATATTATTTCGATCCGGACGGCAGGATGCACACAGGCTGGGTGCAGGATCAGGGATGTTATTACTATCTGGATGCAGATGGGATTTTATTAAAGCGTCAGTGGCTGTTCCTGGAAGATAAAACATATTATTTAGGCATAAAAGGTGATGCCTTGACAGGGTGGCAGGTGCTTACCGGATATACATACTATTTCAAGCAAGATGGTGAAATGTCCGTTGGTTGGCAGGAAATTGATGGAAAGGAATATTATTTCTATCCGGAAAACGGTACAATGGCAAAGAATACAGTGATTGATGAGAAAACAATTGGTGCAGATGGTGTTGCCAGAGAGCCGGGTGTAGTCAGCGAAAAGCTTCTGCTCAATCGGGAACGTGCCCAGACCGCACTTGCCCAGAATGGCAGAACTGTCAGTGATATTTTTAATTATATGCGTGCAACGAATCGTTATAAATTCATGGAATCTACACGGACACTGGCACAGATCGAAGCCAACGGGTGGCTTTACTATGTTGATTATGCATTCACACATTACTATGGTGTCTGCTATTATATGACCGCAAAAATGGATTTTCTTTTGCAGGAAGCAGGTTATGAATGCAGAATTGTCCATGCCACACACGGCAGCGGCGACCATTACTGGAATCAGGTCAAAGTCAACGGTGCTTGGCTAAATTATGACTGTACCAACGGTTACAATGCCTATAGCTGGAACAGGATGATTAATGCCGGAAATTATATTTTCCTGGGATATGTTTATCCTGTCTATGAATAAATAATCAATGCAAGAAAGGAATTTGTCATGAAAAAGTATAAAAATCTGCAATGTGTGTTATTGTGTGTAGGTTTGCTTGCGGCTTTGACAGGCTGTGGAAAGAATACCGAGGAAAATTCTTCCGCAGGAATGCCCCTCGGTACAAGCAGTGCCTTTGAAGCAGAGGCAGAGACAGAACCGAATACAGGGGCTGAGCAGGAAACAAAATCCACAAAGAAATCAGATAAAAAATCAGATCAGCAATCGGAAACAGAGGACACTTCTGCCACATCTGCTGCTGAAACAGATAGTTCTGAAACAAGTACAGATACTTCTGAACAGACATCTGGTTCTGTAACAGAAGTACATAGTACAGACACAGACTCAGAGACAGTGACTTTAGATAACCAGGATCAGAATGCAGAAACACCGCACGAAGATTCTTCGCAACAAGATCCTGTTGCGTCGGATACTTCGCATGAAGTGACAGATGCACCGCCTGAAGTCACACAAGATTCTGCGCCGGATGTAACAGAACCGGAAATAACAGAACCGCCTGCGGAAGATCCCAATGCGTTGACGGTAACCTATCAGGGACATGTGATTACGATTGGCGGTGATGTCACAAAGTTCACGAATGCTGTTAAACCGAATTTTGAGCAGTCTGCACCGAGCTGTATGCGTGATGGTGATGATATTGCGTATTATTATGATGATCTGACAATTAATGTATGGGGCAATGAAGGGAAGTTTCTTGTCTGCGGTGTGGATATTATGAGTCCCGGTATTGCACCTGTGCAGGGTTATGATATTGACTCTACTGCGGATTTCGTAGGTGAGAAATTTATTGACTGTGGCAATGGTTATACGATTGTACTCACAGAGGCAGGCGGTCAGGTGATCAATATCAGTTATAACAAGGATTTTTGATGTTTTCGTAGAATGCTGTTTTCTGCAACAGCATTCTTGTGTTATAGGAGCGTATGATATGGTATTCAGCAGCAGTGTGTTTTTATTTCTTTTTTTGCCGGTTGTGTTCGGATTGTATTACCTGGTCCCGGAGAAGCATTTCAGAAGTATTTTATTAATTCTGATGAGTGTGCTGTTCTATGCGTTTGGTGAACCGTTTGTGGTATTCCTGATGCTGATTTCTATTCTGGTCAATTATATATTAGGCTTGCTGATGCAGAAACAGAAATTAAGAAAGCCTGTATTGATTCTTTCCATACTCTGGAATCTGGGTTTACTGGGCATTTATAAATATGCAGGATTTTTAATCGGGATTTTGAATATTGTGCCGTTTTTGAATTTTCCTGTTCCAGAAATTGCGCTGCCAATCGGGATTTCATTTTTTACATTTCAGGCAATGTCCTACGTCATTGATTTATACCGGAATGAGATTCCGGTTCAGAAAAATCTATTCAGACTGGTGCTGTATATTACTTTTTTTCCACAGTTAATTGCAGGGCCTATTGTAAAATATAAAGATATTTTATCACAACTTGGTGAGCGTTCTGTGAATCCGGAAGAAATTGCACAGGGTATCAGAAGATTTATCTTTGGATTGTCGAAAAAGATGTTACTTGCAGATATTATGAGTATTCCTGTAGACAGGATTTTCGGGTTGGATCATCAGGAGCTGACTTGTCCGCTGGCATGGATGGGGGCAGTATGCTATACGCTTCAGATTTATTTTGATTTCAGTGGTTACAGTGATATGGCAATCGGTCTGGGACATATGTTTGGTTTTTCTTTCAAAGAGAATTTTAATTATCCGTATATTTCATCCAGTATGACGGAATTTTGGAGAAGATGGCATATTTCAGTTTCCACATGGTTCAAGGAATATCTGTATTTTCCACTGGGAGGGAATCGTAAAGGACAAGCGAGAACAATTCTTAATAAATGGATTGTATTCTTCTGTACCGGTTTATGGCATGGTGCAAACTGGACATTTATTCTATGGGGCTTGTTGAACGGCGGCTTTTTAATGCTCGAAGAAATGAATTTTATTCCTGTGAAGAAGATGCAGAAAAACAGATTTCTGAAAATCTTGAGTCATGTCTACACAATACTTGTTGTGATATTCTGCTTTACAATTTTCAGAGCGGATCATATTTCACAGGGACTGCATTTCTGGCGGACAATGCTGGGATTCGGGATTGCGGATGAACTGCATCAGAAAGTCGGCATGAGTCTGTTCCTAAAAGAATGGAATCCGTTGCTGATTCTTACAATCGTGCTGGCAGTATTCTTTGCAATGCCTGTGAAAAATTGGATTGCCGGAAAAGTACAGTCAGCACAGAAAGCAATAAAATCAGTTGCTTATGCTGGAAGTTATGTTCTCTCATTAGGATTATTATTTATTTGTCTATTGTATTTATCAGCCGGGACATATAGTCCGTTTATCTATCTGAATTTTTGAGGAGGCGAACAGCTTGAAGAAATTGTATATTTTATATTGCCTGCTGTTTTTTGTGATCTGTGCTGTTCCTGGTACAATGCTCCTGAAAAAACCAGATGATGGGATGGATGCAATAACAGCAGAAAAACGAAGATTAGCAGAGTTTCCGGTATTCCAGGATGAAGAAGGAAATTTCAATACGAAATTCAGTACAGAGTTTCAGGCTTATGTGTCGGATCATTTCGGATTCCGTCAGGAATTGGTGCAGCTCGATAGTCTTCTAAAAGCGGATCTGCTTCACGTTTCCGCTGAAGATGATGTCATCATCGGCAAAGAGGACTGGTTTTACTATGCGAAAACAACAGACGACTTTATCGGAAATCCCACAGTTTCAGATCTTGGTTTGCAGAATATTCTCCGGAATCTGGAGCTGATGCAGGAATATACAGAAAGCAAGGGCAGTCAGCTTTTAGTGACAATCGTGCCGAATAAGAATACAATCTATTCGGAATATATGCCGGATCGTTACCGGAATTTCGGCACTTCCAGTAATCTTGACCGTCTGGAGCAGCTGCTCTCCGGTCAGGAGATTCAGTATCTCTCTTTGAAAGATGCTCTCTTGCAGGAAAAAGAACATTCCAGCATGCAGCTCTATCATAAACTGGATTCCCACTGGAACAATGCAGGGGCATTATCCGGTTATCGTGCGATCATGGATGCATCCGGACTGGAATATAATTCCTATCCGGATGCAGAAAAGCGTTACAAAATAGAATGGAGCCGGACAGGAGATATTTTTGAAATGTTGTTTCCGGATTCCGGGATTTTGGACGAGAATGTGGTTTATCTGGAGCTGGATTTTAATTATCGTTATTTGGGGCATTATAAAAATTCTGATGATCTGATGATTAATACAGTCAATCCGGAGGGAACAGGTTCTCTACTGATGTTCCGGGATTCTTTCGGTGAGGCAATTATTCCTTATTTTTCGCAGAGTTTTAATACGGCTATGTATTCTAGGGCAAGAGGGTGTGCGTTCTATTATTTGGAAATGCAAAAATATGACCTGGTCATTGCTGAAATCGTAGAACGCAATATTGCCTGGTTGCAAAGGGAAGCCCCTATGCATGGTGCAATACAGGTTGATCCGGAATCTGTCCCGGAATCATTGGCATCTTTCGTGCCGTTGACAGAATGCTACACGGATCAGAACGGTTCTTTCCTGCAAATTTATGGTTCAGTGACATTGCCGGGGGATGTAACAACGGCACCGGAATATTTTGTAACATTGGTAAACAAAGACGGTGAGAAAATTTCCTACAAAGCATATAACTGCTATGAATCTGAGAAATTGGGAAGAGAAAAAATTCAGGATAATGGATATTCTTTGTATATTTCGGTTGCAGATTTGCAGGAAGATATGACTTATGATGCGTATCTGACAGTGAAGCTCCCGGATATTGTTTACAGAAGTGCGTTAGGAGAAATCACATATCCGGAGTCGTGATATTTTGATAAAATGCTATCAGTTCTGCACTTTTTCGCCTGAAAATTAGTTCTTTTGTTGAAACTAAAAACAGCTCTTGTATTTAAAACTAAAATATGTTATAATATGATACTAGAAATAGAGTTGATAAAAACAATTTTTGTGGTGCAATACTATGCAAAGAAAGGGCGAATTTTATGAAGAACTGGAAATTGACAGGGATCTTTCTGTCTGTCCTGATGCTGACAGCAACGGGATGCAATGCACAAAATTCTGATTCTGTATCAGATATACAGGAAACAGCAGAAACAACGGAAACTCTGACGGAGACGGAAAATACAACAGAACAAAATAAAGAAGAAAATTCGGAAAAAGAAAAGAATACATTTCAGGCATTGACGATTACCGGACAGGGCATATTCTCTTCAGGAGGCGTTGTGACGAGTGCTGTTTCCGGGGATTATGATCCAACACAGGGTTGGAAAGATACAACCAGAGCCGGCAATACTGCACATATTGATCATGCGAATGTATTTTATCAGATTCCAGCGGAAGATAATGGTAATCCGATTGTGTACCTGCATGGCTACCGGCAGTCAAGAACTTGTTGGATGACAACGCCTGACGGCAGAGAGGGCTTTTCTACGTTATTTATGAGAAACGGACACAGTGCATTTTTGGTGGATCAGCCACGCAGAGGTGCAGCAGGTGCTGCTTCTGAAATTTCAGAAGATACTGATTTGGATATGTGGTATGGTGAAATTGATACAGAAGATGAAGATTACGAAAAGCCGGAGACAGCGACAAAATACCAGCCCGGTGACCAGGCTTGGTACACATATTACAGAATCGGGGAAGATCTGGGAGAAACAAACAGAAATTCACAGTTCCCGGATGATGACGAATCTCTGGATCAATTTTTGAGACAGGCAACACCCAACACCGGAGATTATGATAAAGTTGTTGTTGCAAAAGCTTTAGGAGAAGTCATGACAGATGTGGTGAACATGACAGGCAATAAAGCCATTTTCATGGGACATGCACAGGGGTGTTCCGTTGCATGGGATTTATCAACGGATTATCTTTCTGCAATTGTTGCTATTGAACCGATTGCAGTTCCGAAATCTGGATCTTCTCAGTATCAGAAATTATTAGAAGCAAAAATTCCAATTGTGATCTATTATGGGGATTATATCACCAACGGCGACACCGAGCTTGCGTCTACGATGTATTGGCAGGATGTATTAGCGAATGCAGAAGCTTTTGCAGAACAGTATACAGCAGATGGTGGTGACTGCACCGTAATTGAACTTCCCACAAAACGGATCAACGGCAACAGTCATTTTCTGTTTCAGGAAAGAAACAACCAGGAAATAGCGGATCTGATTGAAAAATGGCTTGGCGATCATAAATTAAATTAAATTAAATTTTCTGAAAAGCATGATGCTCCGGCATGATGCTTTTTTTCATTTGAAAAATTTTTTTAAAATTTTGTCACATCAGGCATTCTGGAGTGTTATATATAATAGAAACGTTTCTGAATCAAAAAATTCCTGGAGGTGAGAACATGCAGGACTCAGAAAAATTAAGATTATTATACCAGATCTACGAAAAACCGTTCTATCATATTGCTTATGCAATACTACATCAGCATCAGCAAGCGGAAGATGCCGTTTCGGATGCATTCGAGAAAATTATCCGGAATCTGCATAGAATCGGCGAACCTGAAGACCCCAGCACAAAACAGTACATGACGGCAATCATCCGCAATACAGCAATCAATCAATACCGGAAAAATCTACGTTATTCCCAGAATTGTATGGATTGGAACGAAGAATTTTCCCAGATTCCGGACACGCAGGACGAATTTAATGTCAGAATGAAAAGAAATTCTCTGCGTGAGATTCTGGCAGGAATGTTTTCCGTCCTGAGTGAACAGGATGAAAAAATAGTTCTGATGCACTGCCAGGATGGTCTCACATTCGGGAAAATTTCAGAATTGTTACATCTGAAAGAAGCAACCGTCAGAAAACGATATGAACGGGCAAGAAAACGTATGATCACGCAGAAAGGAGAAAATTATGAACTACAGAAATCCAAATAAAAGACAGAGAAACAGAAAACTGACAGAGAAAGAATTTCAGGAAATTGTCTCCCGTGCATTTTCTCCGGATCTGCCTGAGCCGAAATTCTCAGCGAAGTATTATCAGCATCGCCAGGAACTGGAAAGGAAAGTGGCTATGAAAGATTCTAAAAAATCAAGAAAAATTTATCGTGCGGAACGCACAGGAAAAGCAGGATTTGCTTTAATGACAGCCTGTGTCACAGGTATGGCAGGACTTGCTATTTATAGTGGGATTGGGATTTATAACGTCGGCAGGACAATTAATTCCGTTGATTCTGTACAGCAGGAGACACAGCCGGATTTTGCTGTCGGTGCAGAAGTGCAAGTCCCGGATACTCCCGATACGCCAGAATTGCAGGCTGAATTACTGGAAGATTCCCAGGATTCTCAGGGTCTGTACGATTTTCAGGTCGAATTTCAGTGCGAAGAGACGGACTATACTATCAATGGCGGATATTATGATGTAGTATTAGGCTGGGTTCCGGACGGACTGGAATTTCGGGAAGATGGCCCTTATGGGATGAAATATCATAATTATCAGGATGAAGCGGATGAACATGCCATTACACCAGAGGTAGTCTATCAGGTACGCAACAGCTCCATGCAGTTCTTTGAAAACGTAAGTTTTGCAGAATCTGTTCTGGAGACGACATTTGACAAAGATCCTGGTATCGGTAATGAAAAGCGTATGGTCTGTGTCAGACGTGGACAGGGCTTTGACAGATTATATGTGCATTTCAAAGGTACGCCCTACGTGGCAATCTATTTCATCAAGGGATTTACAGATGAAGAAGTCGAGCAGTTCGTGGAAACTATGGTTCTTGTGGAATCCGATCAAAGACCAGTTATGTTTGAGAATGAGCCGTCTGATTTCAGATGCTTTCTGGAAGAAAATGACTATACGCTGAATGGCGGTATTTATGAACTGCAACTGAACTGGATGCCGGAAAATTCACATTTTATGACATTGGATCAAGTGGATGAAAAATACTATAGAGAAGGTACAAAGATTGCGCAACAGACTTATTTTGGGCGTGTACTTGGTACACCGGATGATTTATGTCAGCTAGCAGGTATTCCAAAAGATGCGGAAGAAAACGTTGTGGAGGTTGTTTTTGAAACAGAATCCGGCATCACAAAGCATATGCTGTGGGCAAGAGAGCAGGGAGAAGAAGAATGCAGGAAAAGTTATCTGCTGGTTTGCTTTGAAGGAACGCCCTATTATGCAGAGTATGGTCTGTTAGATTTTGACCAGGACGATGCAGAAAAATTCGTGGATGGCATGACACTGGTGGAAACAGCTATGGAATCAGCGGAGCAGGAAGCTATTCTGGCAGATGCTGAAATCTCTGCGCAGGAAGTCTCTGATATATCTGTGATAGATGGCATGAATACGGTATCTGTTGGGGATGTGATTGCAATTCCGGATTCTGATATAGAATTGCAGATTCGGAACGCATCCTTGCAGAGCGATTTGACAGAGGTTCCAACGGATGTGATTGGATCGCCGGTAATTTATAAACAGTATTTTGATGAAACTAGCATGATTGTGACAAGAACAAAAGAAAATGAAGACGGCAGTATAGAACGTGAAGCAATTCAGCAATATATTTTAAAACTGGATGTGACACTGACGAAAACCGGCACAAGTTCCGCAAATGTTGAAAATGGCATGACATTCAACATGGAATATTTCTCTTTGGAAGACGGTAAAATCCGGACGAATACGCAGGATGCAATCGGCAGGAAGGTCACACATGAGCCGGCTTTGAGCTGTGAAAATGGATTTTTCAGTTTCTACACGGAGCATAATCATGACAAGAATGGCATCTATGATCTGGAAGCCGGAGAAAGTGCAGATGTGACGGTATATTATGCCATTGATGAAGATATGGCAGACAGCATTTATATTACAATTCTGGATGGTGCGCTTGGATTGTATGACCCGGCGAAATATATCAGCTCCGGCTATCCCGTTCTTGACCTGAGTGGCTTGCTGTCCGAGCAAAGTTCTATCAGCAATTAAGCATTACAAATGATTGTTTTCCATCCTATTTTAAGATATATCCTGAAAAAGTCGGCTGTTTAAAAGCCGGCTTTTTCTCTTGCATTTTTTTCAGGGGTGTGCTATAATAAAAATAGATTCATTTATTT
>CAMWOX010000003.1 GCA_947175975.1 uncultured Ruminococcus sp. | reverse complement strand
AAATTGAATCATTCTTAAATCTGACTCTCAGAATTTATTATTTTTTGCAGAAAGAGTCCCCTGGTCAGGAAGTCTGATGGTTATTTGCCCATATTCAAAAAATTTTGAAAAAATTGAAAAAAACTCTTGACAAAATAAGATACTTAGGCTATAATAAAAGGGTATGAAAATACAGACTATTTGTAGTAAGAGATTGAGAGGAGGCGTTTTGCATGAAAAGAACTTATCAGCCAAAGAAACTGCACAGAAAAAAGGAACATGGCTTCATGAAAAGAATGTCCGACAGAAACGGCAGAAAGGTTTTAGCTCGTAGGAGAGCAAAGGGCAGAAAGAGACTTTCCCATTGACGAGTCAGACCACAAATTGAAATTTGTGGTCTTTTTGTTTTACGCAGAAGGCGGTTGAATCATGGCTTACTTATATACACAGGTATTGAAAAATAATAAAGAGTTCCAGAGCTGTTATCGCAGAGGGCAGTGTGTAGTGTCGCAGAATATAATTGTTTATGCAAAACCAAACCGCTTGCCTTACAACCGTCTGGGTATTACAACCAGTAAGAAAGTCGGAAATGCAGTCTGCCGGAGCAGAGCTAGAAGGCTTATCCGGCAGGCATGGCGTGAACAAGAGATTGTTGCACCTGTGGGATTGGATCTTGTGATTGTTGCCAGGACGCATATTACAGAAGTGGATAGCCATGTACTGAGCAGATGGCTTTCCAGATATGGGATTCCGGCTTTGCATCAGATTTATGCAGGAACTTATCAGCAGCCATCCAGAAAACAGGTGAAATAAAGTTCTTATTATAATAATTATGATAGTGAAATCATTTTTTTTGTTGTTAATCCGGTGTTATCAGAAATGCATTTCTCCTTTGTTTCCCCGATGCTGTCGTTATTATCCGACCTGTTCCAGTTATGCAGCCATAGCGATTCAACGCTTTGGTGTGTTCAAAGGTCTGGTTCTGGCAGTCAGGAGACTTCTGCGTTGTCATCCATGGGCAAGAGGCGGTATTGATGAAGTGCCTGTTTTCTGCTCCTGGAAAAGGATTTTTTATCCGGTATCCCAATCAGAGAATCATAGAAAAAGAGAAAAAGAATAGAAAGCAGACTGATAAATTTTCAGACTTGCTGGAGTTGATTCAGTTTGTTCCGATAGAACAAGATAGAACGAAGAGAATTGAGAAAGAATTGAGGTATTCACTTTGAATGGTTTGATTAATTTGATTGCTGCCCCTTTGGGACTGCTTATGAAATGGATTTATCATCTCGTGAATAATTATGGCATTGCAATTATTCTATTCACTTTTATCACAAAATTGATCCTGTTCCCGATTTCTTATAAACAGCAGAAAAGTTCTGCCAGAATGCAGCTGCTGAATCCTAAGATCAAAAAAATGCAGGAACGCTATAAAGATAAACCTGAAAAACTCCAGATGGAACAGATGCAGCTTTACCAGGATGAAAATATTAATCCTTACTCTTCCTGTCTGACAGCATTCATTCCTTTGATTTTGCTTTGGGGTGTGCTTGCTGTTGTGTACAAGCCCATGACTTATATTCTGGATTATGACAAAGCAACAATAGAAGAAGCAAAATCAATTATTGTCTCAATTGATGAAAATCCTGAATCCATAGAAAATAATCTTGAAAAGAACAGTATGCGTCAGGAATTAATTATCATGGAGAAATTGATTCGTAATTCAGATGCATTCCGGGCTGTAATTGAAAACGGTGAATTTACATTCATTGATACGAAAGATAATAATACGCTTCTGAAACAGGTAGATTCTATTGATTCTGAATTTTTACCACAGGTATCAGAATTTGCTGAGACATTTACACTCGGCAGTGTCAATTTGAGTGAAACACCAAGTACAAAAATTTCTGAAAATTCAAGTTTCTTTCTGTTTTTGATTCCGATTATCTCGGGATTACTCCAGCTTGCCCTTACAATTTATAATCAGAAAATGCAGAAAAAACGCAATCCGGACATGCCCAGTATGGGGGGCATGAATGCAATGCTTTATATTATGCCATTGTTCTCTGTATGGCTGGCATTTACCGTTCCTGCCGGTGTTGGTTTTTACTGGGTATGCTCTTCGGCATTTTCGTTCCTGCAGAGTGTTATTCTCTTTACATGGTTCAATGATGAACGAATTGAGAAAATTGGTGAGGCAGAGCGAAAAAAAGCTAAAAATTCCAAGCGTCGTCCCTCTATGATGCAGAAACTTATGGAACAGCAGGAGGAACTGATGCGTCAGCAGGAAGCAGGAAATGTTTCTGGGATGCCTGCCAACAGGGTGCGTTATGCTGATAATTTACATGAAGAAATGAAATTATCCCGTTCTGAAATGAAAGAATACAATACAGCCGTGATTCGGGAGGCCCGGAAACGCATGGCAGAAAAATATGGTGATACAGGTGCGGTTTCTACGGAAACAGAACAGAACCCAAATCTCAAAAAGAAGAAAAAATAGCCACAGGAGGCTGAAATATATGACACAGATTTTTACAGCAAAGACAGTTGAAGATGCAAATGCATTAGCATCACGGACATTTGGTGTAGATCACGAAGAAATCCGTTTTGAGATCCTGGAAGAACCCAAAAAAAGCTTGTTCGGCAGATGGAAAGGAGAAGCAAAAGTACGTGCTTCTTATGTGGAAGTTTCCATAACAGAAAAGGAAGAGATTTCTGTGGAAGATGTTATTGAAGAACCAGAGTTTTCCACACCTGTGGAGAATATTGTTGAAATTCCTGAACAGGAAACAAGTGTTGCAACAGAAAATTCAGAAAGTACGCAAAATATAGAAGATACAGAGGATTTGGAAGAGCCGGAAAATACTTCTGAAACAGATTGTCTGAATGTTGATATGAGCAAATCAGAATTATCTGAAGAACTTGAAATCGCTGTATCTGAGAAAATTCAGGCAGTTTCTGAAGCATCTGAGGAATCCATCAGCGTGACGGATCTGATTACTGGTGAAGCCTCTCCAGAGTCTCTTGAAAAAATTGAACATGCCAAGAATTACTTAGTAAGCGTTCTTTCTGCAATGAACATACAGGCTGTATTACATGTACAGGCTGGTGCAGAAAGTGTCCTGATCGAGATTGAAACCAAAAACAGCGGTGCGATTATTGGCAAACATGGTGATACACTCGATGCACTTCAATATCTCACATTTATGGCTGCTAACCATGGTGCAAAAGAATATTACAGAATTATTCTTGATACTGCAGGTTATCGGGAACGCCGCCGCAAAACGCTGGAAGAACTTGCTACCAAAATTGCTGCAAATGTTCTTCGTACCAATCGGCAGAGAACACTTGAACCAATGAATCCTTATGAACGCAGAATTATTCATTCTGTGATTGCTGAAACTGCTGGTGTCGTTTCCAAAAGTATTGGTGAAGAACCCTATCGCAAAATTATGATTCTTCCGGAGAATCAGCCGGAACGTCCTGCAAGGCGCAGAAATTCTTATAAAAATTCCCGTCAGGGTTCGTCACATTCCAGGTCAAGATCAGGCTACCGCAGAAGCATGGAAAAAGATCAGGAAATGCCTTCTTCCAGAATTTCCATGGATTCCATGAAAACGGATTTTGAAAAAGGCTATAAGAGACCACGACCAGAAGACGAACTTAATACAGGTTTGTATGGCAAATTAAATTTTGATTAAATAACAAGGGGCTGAATGTCCATATTCAGCTCCTTTTTTAGGAGAATCTATCATGATTGACCAGACAGATACTATTGCCGCAATTGCCACACCACATGGGACTGGTGGTGTAGCTGTGATCCGAATTTCCGGACAGAATGCCATTGTGAGGGCAAATGAAATTTTTTCTCCTATCCGGGGAAAATCTCCCATTGCTATGGACGGCTATACTTGCAGTTATGGTTATATCCAACAGGGACAGGAAATACTGGATGACTGTATTCTGACTGTATTCCGTTCACCTTATAGTTATACTGGTGAGGATGTTGTGGAGATTTCCTGCCATGGGGGAAGATACCTGATACAAAAAATTCTTCGGTATGTGCTGTGTGAAACAGTTCGTTTGGCACAGGCAGGGGAATTTACAAAGCGAGCATTTCTGAATGGCAAACTTTCTCTGACACAGGCAGAAGCTGTTGCAGATCTGATTTCTGCATCCAGTGAAAATGCTGTCAGATATGCAAGGACGCTCCGGGATGGTGCAACATTCCGGAAAATTTCTGAATTTTCAGGGAAATTATTAGAAATTTTATCTTCCCTTGCAGTTTGGGCGGATTATCCGGATGAAGATCTTCCGGAAGTCAGCCCTGAAGTTTTGGAACAGGATCTGAAGTCTCTGATGTTCCACATGGAACATCTCCTGCAAAGTTATGATTATGGCAGAATCCTTCGGGAGGGTCTGCATACTGTTATTGTCGGCAAACCCAATGCAGGGAAGTCCACACTGTTTAATGCACTTGCAGGCTGTGAACGCAGTATTGTGACAGATATTGCAGGAACTACCCGTGATATTGTAGAAGAACAAGTGCGGCTTGGTGATGTGACGCTTCGATTGTCAGATACTGCCGGTGTGCATGAAACTTCTGACCAGATTGAACAGATCGGTGTAGAAAAAAGTCTTGCAAGTATTCAGCAGGCAGATTTGATTCTGGCTGTTTTTGACCAATCAAAGAAATTTTCAGAGAATGATAAAAATCTTCTTAAAAAATTGCCGCTTGCAAGAACAATTTTGATTGGCAATAAAATAGATCAGCGTATCAGTTGGTCATTCTCTCAGTTGCAAGAGAATTTTTCAGATCTTCCTGCTGCTTGTGTCAGGATTTCAGCAAAGTGTGGACAGTTTTCAGAATTGGAGCAGGCAGTTGCTGTATTTGCTTCCCGGAGAGCTAGTCCTGCTGAGGATGGTATGATTGCCAATGAACGTCAAAGGGACTGTCTCCAGCAGGCAATTGCTGCTGTACAGGAGGCATTGAATGCTTTACAGGCTGGATATGCCTATGATGCTGTTACCGTGAGCCTGGATGCAGCTTCGGATGCATTATTGCAATTGACAGGTGAACGAGTTACAGACAAGGTTGTAGAAACTGTTTTCGCAAGATTCTGCGTTGGTAAATGATTTTTTATTTTGGTGAGTGATGCGCATGAAAAATACTTATGAGATGGGTCACTATGATGTGATTGTCATTGGTGCAGGACATGCCGGTGTGGAAGCGGGACTTGCTTCTGCCAGATTAGGTTGTCGGACGCTGTTGTTGACAATTTCCCTTGACCAGGTTGCAAATATGCCTTGTAATCCGTCCATTGGTGGTACGGCGAAAGGACATCTCGTCCGTGAAATTGATGCACTCGGTGGCGAAATGGGAAAAGCCGCAGATGCCTGTTTTATCCAAAGCAGAATGCTCAACCGTGGAAAAGGTCCTGCTGTCCATAGTCTCCGTGTCCAGGCGGACAGAGTGAAATATCATGATTATATGAAACATGTCTGTGAACAGCAAGAGAATTTATTTCTGAAACAGGGAGAAGCGGCGGAAATTCTGGTTGATGAAGAAAATGCGAACCAGATTACTGGTATTGTGACAAAGCTAGGTGCAGTTTACTATGCTCAGGCTGTTGTCATTGCTACTGGAACATATCTAAAAGGCAAAATTCATATTGGTGAAGTATCTTTTGAGAGTGGTCCGGATTCTGCACTCCCGGCAAACAGGCTTTCTGAAAGTCTTAGAAGATATTTGCCGCTACGCAGATTCAAAACCGGTACACCCTGTCGTGTTCATAGGCGAAGTATTGATTTTGAGCATCTCGAAGAGCAGCCCGGCGATCCGGAGATTACACCGTTCTCATTTGAGAATTTTGAAAAAAAGTTCCAGAATCAGGTCAACTGCTATATCAGTTATACTAATTCTGAAACACATGAAGTGATCCGGAATAATCTGCATCGTTCGCCGCTCTATGCTGGAAAGATTGAGGGTGTTGGTCCAAGGTATTGTCCTTCAATTGAAGATAAAATCGTCAGATTTGCAGATAAAGAACGGCATCAGTTATTTATTGAACCTATGGGTCTTACCACAGAAGAATATTACTTACAGGGTATGTCTTCTTCTCTGCCGGAAGATGTACAGCTTGCATTTCTCCGGACAATCAAGGGCTTGTCTCATGTGGAAATTCTGCGTCCTGCCTATGCAATCGAATATGATTGCATTGATCCGACTGCACTCAAACCGACACTTGAAACAAAAGCTGTTTCTGGTCTGTTTGGTGCAGGACAGTTCAATGGTAGTTCTGGTTATGAAGAAGCCGCCGCACAGGGGCTTGTTGCAGGGATCAATGCCGCTCTTTCCGTACAGGGGAAACAGCAAATTATTTTGGAACGCTCCGGATCTTATATTGGCACATTGATTGATGATCTTGTTTACAAAGGGTGTAGCGATCCTTATCGTATGATGACATCCCGGAGTGAATACAGACTTGTTCTTCGACAGGATAATGCCGATTTCCGGCTGATGCCGATTGGCAGGAAAATTGGTCTGCTTCCAGAAAAACGCTATCAGGCAATGTTGCGAAAATATCAGCTTGTAGAAACGGAAATTCAGCGTGTCCGGAAAACCAATCTTGCACCGTCTCTAGATTTGAATCAGATGTTAATCCAATACCAAACAGCTCCTTTGCAGACAGGATGCAAACTTGCTGACCTGATTCGCAGACCACAGCTGCATTATGCAGATCTTGCCGCATTTGATCCGGAACGTCCTGTATTATCTTTTGAAATTCAGGAACAAGTAGAAATCCAGATCAAGTATGAGGGCTATATCTCCCGGCAGAATGAATCCATTGAAAAAGCCAGGCACCTGGAGCAGAAGAAATTACCGGAACATCTGGATTATACATGCATCAAAGGACTTCGTCTGGAAGCAGCGGAAAAACTGAACCGGCATCAGCCTGTCAATATTGCACAGGCATCCAGGATTTCAGGTGTTTCTCCGTCTGATATTTCTGTATTATTGATCTGGTTGTCTCGGAAATAAAATTAGAATCAGGAGTGTATGCTATGACAATACTGCCGGATTATGCGCAAGCAGATAAATTATTTCAAGTATTCAAAATAGATGTTCCACATGAAACATTCTGTCAATTTGAAACTTATGCGGAATTTTTAGTAGAATATAATCAGTATGTAAATTTAACTGCTGTAACAGATGGTGATAGTATTCTGAAAAAACATTTTCTTGACAGCATTCTGCTGCATGAATATGCTAAAAGTTGTTTTCCACAGTCTGCTAAGATACTTGATATTGGAAGTGGTGCAGGATTTCCTGGTGTACCACTTTCCTTGATCCGTCCCGATTTGCAGGTTGTACTTTTGGATAGTCTCCGGAAAAGGATTGTGTTTCTAGAAAAATTAAGGGAAAAATTGCATTGTAGTTACACTGCTGTACATGGACGTGCAGAGGAACTTGCAAAAGATCCTATGTATCGGGAATCTTTTGATGTTGTCACTGCCAGGGCGGTTGCTTCCCTTCCTATACTTGCCGAGCTTTCTCTTCCTTATGTGAAAACAGGCGGCTACTGGCTTGCGATGAAATCCCATGAGACAATCGAACCAGCTTTGCAGGCAATTCAGATGCTTGGCGGTGAATGGGTGGATACAGTTTCATATCAACTTCCTGGCGGTGATGTCAGAAATTTGCATCTGATCAGAAAAATATCGCCATGTACGACAAAATATCCTCGCAAATTTGCGCAGATCAAGCAGAAATCATTATAAGAAAAAGTATATCTGTTCGGAAATCCGTTATTTTTGGGGAAAATAACGGATTTTTTTTATGGCAATCATTTCCGATATCTGTTATAATGAAAATCAGAGAAGTTCAGAAAAAAGCTGAACAATTGAAAGGAGAACACAGTATGTCTGGAATTTTTGCAATGACAAAAGAAAACACAAGAGAAATCAATCAGCCAGTAGAGCGGAAAATACTTTATCTTCGGATTGAAGAGATTCGTCCGAATCCCAATCAGCCTCGAAGGCTGTTTCAGCCTGAAGAATTGCGTTCGCTGTCTGAGAGCATTCGTCAGAATGGCATCTTACAGCCACTGACTGTTCGGCAGTGTGGGAATGTTTATGAGCTGATCGCAGGGGAACGTCGTCTGCGTGCGGCAAGACTTGCAGGTCTCCGTTGTGTACCCTGCCTCATCATGGAAATCAATGACCGAAATTCTGCGATTCTTGCTTTGGTGGAAAATATCCAGCGACAGGATTTGAACTATTTTGAAGAAGCGGCGGCATTGGAACAATTAATTACTTACTATGGAATGACACAGGAAGATGCAGCCGTTCAGCTCGGACGAGCACAGAGTACAGTTGCGAATAAACTCAGATTGTTGAGACTGACAGAGCAGGAAAAGCAATATATTCTGGAAAATCAGTTGACAGAACGACATGCCAGGGCATTGCTGAAAATTGCAAGTCCGGAGGAACGGATGAAAATTCTACAGAAGATCACAAAACTTGGCTTGAATGTAGAGAAGACAGAATTATTGATTGAAGAACAGCTTGGAAGGGTGCGGGAACAGGAGAGTTTTCGCAAGAGAAGTGTTTTGTTCCGGGATGTCCGGCTATTCACAAACACGATTCAGAAAGCGATAGAAACCATGCAGGCAGCAGGGATTCCAGCGGATGCACATAAAATACAGGATGAAAATTACATTGAATATCAGATTCGGATCCCACTTAAAAATAATTTCTAAAAAAAATATGTTCCATGTGGAACATATTCTGACAAAATTCCTGGAAATATTCAAAAAATTCTTTACAAATCCAGAAAGACATGGTATAATAAGTAAGAAGTCTGAAATAGAAAGGAGTTTTAACAAAAATGGGTGATGTGATTGCCGTTGTCAACCAGAAAGGCGGTGTCGGAAAATCAACTACTACTGTCAATCTGGCTGCTTATCTCGGAACAAGAGGCAAAAAAATTCTCTGTTTTGATCTGGATGCCCAGGGAAATGCAACAACTGGTTTCGGAATCCGCAAAAAAAATCTTACATGTTCTGCCTATGAGGTTCTTGCAGGAAAAGCTTCTGTGAAAGATGCGATTCTCATGACAGAATTTGAGAATATTTCCCTTGTCCCCGCAGATGCAGATCTTGCAGGTGTGGAAACTGAACTTGTACATATGGAGCAGCGATTTAATCGCCTGAAAATGCAGCTGATCATGATCAAGCAGAATTATGATTATATTTTTATTGATTGTCCTCCTGCACTTGGTCAGCTGACGATTAATGCGATGACAGCAGCTGATGCATTATTAATTCCGATGCTGGCAGAATATTATGCATTGGAAGGCCTTACACAGCTTGTGAATACCAAAGAACTTGTACAGGCAAATTACAATCCGAAATTGAAAATTGCGGGTATTCTTTTCACGATGTATGACAATCGTCTGAATCTTTCCAGACAGGTTGTAGAAGAAGTAGAACGTTACTTCCCAGAACAGGTCTTTCAGACGAAAATACCTCGCAATGTCAGATTGTCAGAAGCACCTAGCTATGGCAAGCCAATTCTTTATTATGACAAGCATTCCAAAGGTGCACTTGCCTATGAAATTCTTGGAAAAGAGTTTTTGGGCGAACCTCTGAGTGGCTTGGATAAGCTGCGGATGAATATTGCAAAATAATCAGAATTATAAAATAATTTGAGAAATTCAGAAAGGGTGATTCTATGGCAAGAGGAGGTCTCGGCGGCGGTCTTGGCTCTCTGTTTGAAGATAATGCTGCAAAAGTGCCTACCAAGCGGACTTTACGGATTTCTGAGATTGAACCGGATCGGAAACAGCCGAGAAAATATTTTGACAGCACTGCCATTTCAGAACTTGCAAATTCGATCCGGGTACATGGTATTCTTCAACCGATTCTCGTTAGACCACTTCCGGGCGGCGGTTATCAGATCGTAGCAGGAGAACGTAGATGGCGTGCCGCAAAGATTGCAGGACTTGAAGAAGTTCCAGTTGTGATCCGTGAATTAACAGAAATGGAGACAGCACAGATTGCATTGATTGAAAATCTGCAACGTGAAGATCTTAATCCGATTGAGGAAGCTCTGGCATTTCAAAGATTACAGGAAGAATTTCATATGACGCAAGAGGAAATCGCCAGAGCTGTCGGCTGTTCTAGAAGTACAATCACAAATATCCTGCGTCTGTTGCGTCTGCCGCAGAGAATCCAGGATATGATCATGAATAATCAGATTTCACGGGGACATGCAAAAGTATTGCTGCGATTTCCGGATGAAAAACGTATGTGCGAATTGGCGGAAAAATGCGCACAGGGAGAATATACTGTGCGTCGTCTGGAACAGCTTGCGTCCGAAGTGCAGGAAACACAGGAAGTATTGGCAAAGAAGGATCTGCCGCTTTCGTACTATGGGGAGTTGGAAGAGGCCTTGCGGGAGAAACTCGGCAGGATTGTAAAAGTCCATGCCGGAAAATCCACCGGCGGCAGTCTGGTGTTTCCATTCTACAACGAAGAAGATCTGAAATCCCTGCTATATGCATTATTTCCGGACTGGTCATAAAAGCAGGTCATTCATAGTTCCACATGGAACATGCAAAATATTATTTTTAGCAGAGAGGAAAGAAAATTATGTTAGATATCAAATTTTTACGGACAAATCCTGAACTTGTCAAGGAAAATATCAGAAGGAAGTTTCAGGATGAAAAACTGCCATTAGTGGATGAAGTCATTGATCTAGATAAAGAATTTCGCAATGCAAAACTCAAAGGTGATCAGCTCCGGGCAGAAAGAAAAGCTAAAAGCAAACAGATTGGCGGTCTGATTGCAAAAGGTGAAAAGGAGAAAGCAGAGGCTCTCAAAGCGGAAGTCACTGCTATGGGTGATACTTTGACAGCACTGGAACAGAGAGAAGCTGAAGTGGATCAGAAAATTCTGGAAATCATGCGTGTGATTCCGAATATCATTGATGCATCTGTGCCGATTGGCAAGGATGATTCTGAAAATGTGGAAATTGAACGTTATGGTGAGCCAGTTGTGCCGGATTATGAAATTCCATATCATATTGATATTATGGAGAAACTCAAAGGAATTGATCAGGTTGCTGCACGAAAGACTTCTGGAAAAGGATTCTATTATCTCTGTGGCAATATCGCAAGACTGCATTCTGCTATTTTATCTTATGCAAGAGATTTCATGATCAACAGAGGATTTACTTACTATATTCCGCCATTTATGATCCGGAGTGAAGTTGTTACAGGTGTCATGAGCTTTGCTGAGATGGAAGACATGATGTATAAGATTGAGGGAGAAGATTTATATCTGATCGGTACAAGTGAACATTCTATGATTGGTAAGTTCATTGATACAATTCTGCCGGAAAAAGAATTGCCATATACGCTGACAAGTTATTCTCCATGTTTCCGAAAAGAAGTTGGTGCGCATACTGTTGAGGAACGTGGCGTTTACAGAATCCATCAGTTTGAGAAGCAGGAAATGATTGTTGTCTGCAAGCCAGAGGAAAGCATGCAGTGGTTTGATGTTCTCTGGAAAAATACTGTTGATTTCTTCCGTACACTGGACATTCCAGTGAGAACATTGGAATGCTGTTCCGGTGATCTGGCAGATCTGAAAGTCAAGAGTTTGGATGTAGAAGCATGGTCACCACGTCAAAAGAAATATTTTGAAGTCGGCAGCTGTTCCAATTTAGGTGATGCACAGGCAAGAAGACTGGGAATCCGTGTGAGAAAAGAAGACGGCACGAAGTATCTGGCACATACGCTGAACAATACAGTTGTTGCACCTCCAAGAATGCTGATTGCATTTCTGGAAAATAACCTGAATGAAGACGGCAGCATCCGGATTCCAGAAGCACTTCGTCCGTACATGGGCGGCATGGAAGTTATCCCTGTTGCGGAATAATGGATTCAGAAAATTTACATGCATATTCCCTTGTCGAATTAGAGCAGATCTATCGGGAGCAGAAAACATTATACACATCAGAAGAACTGGATCAGATTTCCCGACTCATTCAGGAGAAACGAAGAATCCAAAAAGCAGATCACCAGGCGGATATGCCTTATTGCATTGTGATGCTTGTGCTGGCAGTAACAGGACTTTTTGTGCCTGTAATCAGAGTTATCCCATTGATTTTTGATCTCTGGCTAATTTTCTGTAAATTTCCGCCTGTCTTTAAAAAATATATTTCCAGGGAAACGGTCTATGCAATGATGAGCTTTCAGTTTCCTGTTATCGGGCTAGTGATGGGGATTTATTTTAAAATCATACAGAAATATTTTTCAAAATATTGTTTCAATGCAGTTATCTGTTCCCTGGTGTTAGAAGTACTGCTACTGACAGGAGGTTTTCAATTCTAGGATGTTTGATGTTCCACATGGAACATCATAATAATTATAATCTGCAAAATGCCAGAATTAACAGCATCACACCGCCCAGCCAGGATAGATTGATTTTTTTCTGGCAGGATGTACCTACCCGGCATCCCAGGATTGTTAATGCAAATCCGGATAGAAAACTTAATCCCAGGCATATTGGTATCCAGGGTGTTTCAATTCCTGCACCAAGTCCGCTTGCCAGGGAATCAATTGAGAGAGCTGTCGCATAGGCGGCGGCTTCTTTCATGCTGATTGTTTTTGAGCCGTCTGTGTCAGCCAATGTCTCATCAAAGCAAATATCAATCACAAGTCCAAGTGCTTTCCAGTTCCAGTGTGGTCTATGTTTCTGAAAGATTGTTGTCAGGATTTTTTTCATCAGCTGTGTACTGCCTAATAAGAATAAAATTGTAAAGCCTGCATACCGGAATACTGCCTCTGGCAGAATCCCATGCAGGAATTGTGCAAAGAACAGAGAAATGCTCAGAAAAGCTGTTCCTACTGTGCTGATTAGGAATGCACAACGTTTTGGAATTGTGATACCGTTCATGCTACAACTGACTGCTCCCCAGAATGTATCCATACAGACTGCAATTGCAAGTAAACATGCTTGAAACATCCGTGTCACCTCCAGAAGTTACTCCTGCATTCTATGCACGAAAATTTCTGGTGTGCATGTACAGAACAAAAAATAAAAACAAGGAGGGCTTTTTACGAATCTTAGAGAATCTGTTCTTTCTGCATTGTTACATGCAGAAAGTTATATTTCCGGTGCAGAACTTGCCGCAGATTGCCAGGTCAGCCGTACAGCTGTCTGGAAAGTAATGGAACAACTCCGTGCAGAGGGCTGTCAGATAGAATCCGTTCCACACAAGGGCTATCGGCTTGTCTCTCAGCCGGATTTGTTCTGTGAATCTTATCTGAAACGAGCTGTGAAGGAGTGTCGGACAAATTGGCAGTTTCGACATTTCAAAGAGCTAGATTCTACAAATAATTTTGCAAAAGAGCTTGCTGCTCATGATGCACCATCCGGTACAGTCGTGATTGCGGATCAGCAGACGGCAGGCAAGGGCAGAATCGGGAAAAGTTTCTATTCTCCAAAAGGGAATCTCTATTTCAGCGTGATTGAGAAATTAGCACTCCCGATTGCGCATATGATGAGTGTGACTGCTTGCACAGCAGCGGCAGTTTTTCTGGCGTTGAAACAGTTTGGTGTCATGACACAGATCAAATGGGTGAATGATCTGTTTCTGAATCAGAAAAAGATCTGTGGCATTCTTTCAGAGGGCAGTTTCAATGCAGAACTGCTTAGTATGGATTATTTAGTGATAGGAATCGGGATTAATCTGCGTCATGATCCAGGTTGTCCGGAAGAATTGCGGTCGATTATCACGGATCTGGAAACAGAAACCGGAACATGTATTAATAAATATGATCTGCTGATAGAAATTCTGAAACAACTGGAGATTTTGCTTGATGAGATTCCAGCACATAGTTATCTGGATATTTATACAAAAAATTCCTATACGTTGGGACATACCGTCCGAATGGATAATGGAACAGAGGGAACAGCGATCGGTTTTACAGAAGATGCTGGATTAATTATTCGACTTTCTGATGGAACAGAGCAGATTCTGCGTACAGGCAGTGCAACAGTGATAGATTAAATTTTTAATGTTCCATGTGGAACAATGCCCTGATGGTTTGCAGGGCATTTATTTTTTCAGTTATTGCATTTCTGAACAGATGCTATGCTATAATAAAAATAGATTCTGGCGGATTAGACTGTTTTCAGAATCGTATCCGGATAGTAGTATGCTAGAATTTCCCGATAGTCAGAACCTTGCAGTGCCATGGCATTTGCACCGTACTGGCTCATGCCGACACTGTGACCATAGCCTTTTGTCTGGAAAATGAATGTTTTGGTTTTTTTATCATACTCAATGGTAAAACAGGCAGAACGCAAGGAAAAAATCGTCCGAAGTTCTTGTCCGGTAAAAATGCTTGTACCAACAGGAATTTGCAGCACAGTCCCGGCATCAGAGCAGATCGGCTCACCGAACCAGTTGGCGGTATCTGTACCAAGCAGGAGACCAGAATGTGCGGAAGAAAGCATTTCCTGTACCTGTTCAGCAGAATAGGAACTATTCTGTTCATAATTAGGTGCGTTGCAGTCGGAGCTGCTGTCTACAGATTGAAGATAAGCAATTTCATTGCCCCAGACGTTTCGAGCGGATTCTGTTTTGCCGATGGAAATGGCATGAAAAGCCGCAATGATTGGTTCATTATTGTAACAGAGAATTTCAGGAAGAACAGAGTCCACAGCGTTAGAAATTTTTTGATAGTAAATATCAAAGTTTTCGCCATAAAGTTCCCGAAGCTGTTGTTCCGTGTGGAATGCTTGATATTGATCCGGATCGTTTGAAAAGTCTGCACCTTGCAGGTCAGAACGGTTTTCAGCAAGTAGTACCTGCCGTTCTGCATAAGTATGTGCAGCGACTACTTGGGCTTTTAATGCTTCTGTTTCGAAGGATGCCGGCATTTCTGCACCGACTGCGCCGATGAGATATTCCCGGACAGGAACTTCCAGAATTTCGTTACTGGTGATATCCAGTACATGATAGATCTGATTGGAAGAAGTTTCAGAAATTTGCGAAATTTCAGAAGTCTCGGAGGCAATCTCTGATTTTGGGTCAGAATTGGAATTTTGTGTACTTTGTTCAGCAGATGTTTTCGGAGAAATCATCATAGCGGGAATCAAAGGCATTGCAGTCAGCAGCAGGCATAGGATACTATAAAAACAGAATTTTTTTTTCATGTGGAATACTCCTTGTGTGATAACTTGTTTCTTATATTTCTTAAATAAACGATTGCTCTTGACTTGCCTGTGAAAAAATGCTATAATAATATCTGTAACATAACAACAAGAATTAAATTTCAGAATCAATCAAAGGAGGCAACTTACAGTGAGCAAAGTATTTTCAAATACTGATATGCAAAATTTATGCGAAGAATTGAAAAAAAATTCCGTAATTGATCAGCAGTTGTATCAGAAATTCCATGTCAAGAGAGGTCTGCGTCGGAGTGATGGCACAGGTGTACTTGCAGGAATTACAAATATCTGCAATGTGCATGGTTATCTGGTGAATGAAGGTGAAGTTGAGCCAATTCCGGGGGAATTAATTTACAGGGGCCATACGATCTATGATCTGGTGCATTATGCTGAGAAAGAGAATCGTTTCGGCTATGAAGAGACGGTATATTTGTTATTATTCGGTAAACTTCCGACAGCGGATCAGTTGGAGGCATTTAATCATTATCTGTCGATGCACAGGGAATTGCCGTCCGGTTTTGTAGTAGATATGATGATGAAAGCACCATCACAGAATATTATGAACAAACTGGCAAGGTCTGTACTGGCACTGTATTCTTATTATGAATCTGAGTGTGAAAATATGTCTCTGGAACAGGAGCTGAAAACGGCGATTAATTTGATTGCTAAGCTACCGATTATCATGGTTAATGCCTATCAGGTAAAGAGAAAGCATTTCGATAATCAGACGCTGTTCATGCACCCGTTGAGAGCCAATGAGCGGACAGCAGAGACGATTTTATCTATGCTGCGTCCAGACCGGCAGTATACCAAAGAGGAAGCACAGTTGTTGGATTGCCTGTTGATGCTTCATGCGGAACACGGCGGCGGCAATAATTCAACATTTACATGCCGTGTGCTGACATCTTCCGGAACAGATGCATATTCAGCGTATTCTTCGGCGATCTGCGCACTAAAAGGTTCAAAGCATGGTGGTGCAAATATCAAGGTATCTGCTATGCTGGAGGATTTTAAATCACATATCAAACACTGGGATAATGAGGGCGAAGTAGCAGATTATATTAAAAAAGTCCTGCATAGGCAGGCGGGGGACGGCAGCGGTTTGATCTACGGTATGGGACATGCTGTCTATACGTTGTCTGATCCTAGAGCAGTGATTCTGAAAAAAAAGGCATTTAAACTTGCAGAGGGCAAGGAAATTGAAGCAGAATTTCATTTGTTGGATACGATTGAGAGACTGACACCTGTACTCATGAAGCAGGAACGGGGAATTGACAAGACCGTCTGCGCCAATGTGGATATGTATTCCGGTCTGGTATACAGAATGCTGGGGATTCCGGAGGATCTCTATACACCATTGTTTGCAGTATCTCGTATGGCAGGCTGGTCGGCGCATCGCATGGAAGAATTATTGACAGGCGGCAGAATTATTCGTCCGGCTTACAAGGCATTGCCGAAGAAGAAACAATATGTTAAAATTGCGGACAGGGGCTAAATTTCTTATAATTGTTATTGTTTTCTGGTTCATGATGCTATGTTGTTCAGGGTGTTCAATCGGGATTAATGTAGATACCATGCTGACACCGCCGAAACTGAGTGGGGAGCAGGAACAGATTTATCAGGCTTTGCAAGAAGCGATCGGTACAGGTATTCGGCTGAAATATCCCAAAAGCGGCAGCTATTTATCTGCGTTTATTATTGCAGATATTGACGCAGATGAAAGCGATGAAGCGATTGTATTCTATGAAAAAAGCAATATGACCGGAACAGACGGCGGATTGCGGATTAATATTCTGGATAAAGTGAATACGAAATGGCAGTCGATCTGTGACCGAAGTGCAGAGGGTTCAGAAATTGAGAAAGTGATGATTTCTCAGCTCGGCAGCAGTGACAAGATGCATATTATCGTAGGATACAGCACAGCGAACCAATCAGAAAAATATTTGTCGGTTTATGCTTATGAAGATCATTATCTGGAACAGACATTGACACACAGTTATGCATTGTTTGATGTTGCGCAGGTTGATACAGACCAGCATCCGGATCTGGTTGTATTGGGTGCAGTCAGTGCTTTAGAACAGGCTTATGCGGCTGTTTACTGTCTCAGTGAAGATAGAAGTTATCATGAATATAAATATCGTTTTACGGATAATTATACAGATTATCATCAGTTGATTTATGGCAGACTTTCAGATCATAGAATGGCATTGTATATTGACGCTGCGACCGGGACTGCAAATATCCAGACGGAAATATTATGTCTGGAAGTATCAGAAGAGAAATTACAGCTTGTGAATCTGTTACAGAGATGCGGAAAGAGTGCGGAGGAGACAGTCCGGCGAGCAGGGCTGTCCTGCATGGATATTGACCAGGATGGTATTCCGGAAATTCCGGTACAGACAGTATTTTCAGGTTATGAAACGGTTGCAGAGCCGGAGCAAATCCGGCAGACAAACTGGCTGATGATGCAGGATAATCTGATTTTTACAGAATATTGCAGTTATTATAACGCAAATGACGGCTATGTGTTTCTGTTGCCGGAACAATGGCAGGGAAATGTGACTATCCGGAATGATACGGCAGAAAATGAAATCCAATTCTGTGATTATACAGAGCAGGATATGAGTGATACTATGCCTGTACTTCTGAGAATTTATATTGCCTATGATGAAGCCGACAGAGATGATCATCTGGGCAACGGTTATGCATTAGTTCATACAAAAGGCAGTGCAAGCTGCCTGATCAAACCGGAATCCGGCAAGATGCTTTCTCTTTCCATCGGGGAATTACTGCTGAATTTTAAATTTCTGGATTAGATTAACAGAGGTGATGAATTATGAAACGAATTTTAGTCTGTGAAGATGAAGATGTGATCCGGGATTGCATTGTGATTAATCTCAAACGTGCTGGTTATGATGTGATTGATGTTAATTGTGGAGAACATGCATTACAGAAATTTGAAGAAGAGAACGGCAATTTTGATATTGTGTTGTTGGATATTATGATGCCGGGTATTGATGGTTTCACTGTGTGTAAGAAACTCCGGGAAAAGAGTTCTACACTCGGCATTATCATGCTGACAGCAAAGACGCAGGAAATGGATAAAGTCAGTGGTCTTATGATCGGTGCAGATGATTATATTACAAAGCCGTTTTCCCTGTCTGAATTAACGGCAA
Source organism: uncultured Ruminococcus sp. (assembly GCA_947175975.1). Classification (GTDB taxonomy): domain Bacteria; phylum Bacillota; class Clostridia; order Oscillospirales; family Ruminococcaceae; genus UBA3855. The sequence goes on along the minus strand of CAMWOX010000003.1, from coordinate 17,673 downwards.
GAGTAGATGCAATTTATCGGAGAGTCTGCATGAGTTTTATCCATGATGAAAAAAGTCCTGTGATCGAATCCGGTCCATTCACACTGAATCTAAAAAGCCGGACAGTTGCGAAGAATGGTGTGCCGATTGATCTGACACAGGTAGAATATCAAATTTTAGAATATTTCATGAATAATAAAAATACAGCTTTGGACAGGGCAAGTATTTTAAATCATATCTGGGGTGAGAATTATTACGGTGATTACAAGATCGTAGATGTGAATATCCGGAGAATACGGCTTAAGATCGAAGATGAGCCTTCTAATCCGCAGTATATTGTCACGATCTGGGGCTATGGCTATAAATGGAATGACAAGATTTAAACTGCCCTCTGCCATACCTCAGGATGCTGTATCCCAGAGCCAGCCAAAACGAAAAACAATTACACAAAGATGGCTGACAAATCATTTCGCTGTGATTGTACTAATTATGTTAGTATTTGCATTACTCCTGATTTATGCTGTGCAGAGTTTTTATTATACCAGTGCCAGGCAGACACTCACAGGGGAACTGACTTCTGTTGTAAATTTATTAAGCCGTTATGCACAGGATTCTGAAACAAATTTATATTCTGAAATGCGTAGTACGTTTGAGAGTTTTTCCGCTAAAGATCAGATGGAACTGATGGCAGTCAATGCCAAAGGAAGAGTGATTCTGACTTCGTCCGGATTTTCACCATCTTCTGACACGACAATTCCAGATTATGAAAATTTACTGGCAGGCGGTGATGGCTATTGGATTGGCAAAGCAGAGAACCAAGAGAAAATCATGGCGGTCTGCATGGACATTTCTGCATTCAGTACAGAATATCATGCTGTGCGTGTTGTCTGTTCTCTCACGGAACTTGACAAAAGTATTCATATTATGATTATTTCTGTGATTATTGTCTGTGCGATCGTTGTATTATTATTAGTTCTTACAGGAATTTATTTTGTTGGCAGTATTGTCAAGCCGATCCGACAGCTGAGCCATACGGCAGACAGATTCGCAAAGGGTGATTTTTCTTTCAGAATCCGCTATCATAATTCAGATGAAATTGGTGATCTGTGTAATGCAATTAATCATATGGCAGATGAACTCTCAACTGCTGAAGAGATGAAGAATGAATTTATTTCTTCTGTTTCACATGAATTACGCACACCTCTAACGGCGATTAAAGGCTGGGCAGAAACGATCTGTATGGCAGAAAATGATCCTGAGACTGTTCGGAAAGGTATGAATGTAATTGTCAATGAAACGGCAAGGCTTTCTCAGATGGTCGAGGAATTACTGGATTTTTCTAGAATGCAGAGCGGACATTTTACGCTCCAAAAAGCAACTATGGATGTGCTTGCGGAGCTGGGCGATGCTGTATTGATTTACATGAATAAAAACACACAGGATAAGATAACAATTTCCTATGATGAACCCGAAATGCTGCCATTTGTGTACGGTGATAAGAACAGAATCAGACAGGTATTTATTAATATCATTGATAATGCAATCAAATATTCGGATGCTGGCGGTCATGTCAGTATCACGGCGCAGGAAGTATGGGGGAATATCCAGGTGAGGGTATCCGATAATGGCTGCGGTATCAAAGCATCTGATCTACCGAAGATCAAGACAAAATTCTACAAAGCCAATCACACAAGACGGGGTTCAGGGATCGGCTTAGCCGTTGCAGATGAGATTATTACTGCACACGGCGGAACATTGGAGATCACAAGTGAAGAGGGAAAAGGTACGACAGTGATTATTACACTGCCGCCGGAGCATTCCAAACATTCTAAAAATAGATAAATTCTGACAAAGAAAGGCGAATGTGCAGATTATGGGTGAAAAGAAAAATACTGGTTCTCATAAAAGCAAAATCGGCGGACAGGCACTCATTGAGGGTGTTATGATGAAAGGGGCATTCAAGGGTGCAATGGCGTGCCGCCTGCCGGACGGCAGTATTGACGTAGAAACCTGGGATCTCAATCAAACTGGAAAAAAGTCCTGGTATAAGAAAACACCTGTTGTGAGAGGCATTTATAGTTTTATTTTTTCTATGATTGACGGCTACAAATGTCTGATGAAATCAGCAGAAAAGCAAATGACTGAAGAAGAAATTGAGCAGGAACAAGAGGAAAATTCCAAATTCGAAAAATTTCTCGAAGAACATTTTACAGAAAAAACAGTCGAGATGATTATGATGATCGGCATGATTCTTGGTGTGATTTTTGCCATGGCATTATTTTTATTTCTCCCCAAATGGCTTGTTGGTTTGATCAAGCCGTTGACTGCAAACAGATTACTGCAATCTTTTTCTGAAGGTGTTATCAAAATCATTGTATTTATTGCATATATGGCATTAACCGGTATGATGAAAGATATTCGAAGAACTTATGAATATCATGGTGCAGAGCATAAAACGATTGCCTGTTTTGAAGCTGGACTGCCTTTGACAGTTGAGAATGTCCGAAAACAGATCCGATTACATCCTCGTTGTGGTACAAGTTTTATTTTTCTGACATTGTTTATTAGTATTCTTGTGATGTGTCTTGTACCATTTACAATTCCATGGCAGAGATTTCTGTGCAGTTTGTGTCTGTTTCCGATTACAGTCGGCTGTTCTTTTGAATGTATCCAATTTGCCGGACGTAGTGATGGTTTATTCGCAAAGATTATTTCATTTCCGGGTCTCCAGTTGCAGAGAATCACAACCAAAGAGCCGGATGCATCCCAGATTGAGATTGCAATTGCTGCGCTTACGCCTTGCATTCCGGAAAATATTGAGGATGATAAATGGTAGTGTCAAATATTTTTGAATACCGGAAGTTCCACATGGAACAATTCTGGCAGGCTGGTCTTCCAGATGCTGAATTTGAATGTAATTGCATCCTGGAACAGGTAGCCGGAATGCCTTGGCACAGAATCCAGGAAATTTCTCTGGATCAGCTCCAGGAAATGCAACGCATGACAGAACGCCGGATTTCCGGCGAGCCACTGCAATATATCCTGGGAGAATGGGAATTTTATGGCATGAAATTTTTCGTGGGCAGGGGGGTTCTGATTCCCAGACCAGATACAGAATGTCTGATTGATCTTGTATCAGAAAAATTTAGAAATTTACGCAATTTAAAAATTTTGGATCTCTGTACCGGATCAGGCTGTATTGCACTGGTATTGAAAAAGATTTTCCCAGATGCGGATGTAATCGGAATTGATCTTAGTCCGGATGCACTTGCCTATGCTGTAAAAAATAAGGCTTATCATGCACTGGATGTGAAATTTCTGCAAGGAAATGTAATGGACTCTTGTCTACCGGAAAATTTTGATGTATTTGATTTGATTATCAGTAATCCACCATATCTTACTAGCCAGGAAATGCAGATACTTCAGACAGAAGTTTCTCATGAGCCAGAAATGGCTCTGCACGGCGGTGTAGATGGCTTGAATTTTTATCGAGGAATCACTCGAATCTGGAAAAGTAAATTAAAATCCCGTGGATTGCTGCTTTATGAAATTGGTGAACAGCAGGGTGCTGCTGTTTCTGAGATTTTACAGATGCAGGATTTTGAGAATGTGAAAATCACACAGGATCTTGCACACCGGGATCGTATTGTTTCAGGTAATAAAATTTAATTTTTAAATTTTATCTATTTTTTAGAATTTATGATTATTGGAGGGTTTTCAAATGGCTGCAAAGGCAAAAGCAAAAACAGAAAAAAAAAGTATGGGGTCACCGGCAACATCCGAAGAGAAAAAAGCCGCGCTTGATCATGCAATCAAGATGATCGAAAAACAGTTCGGACAGGGTGCTGTTATGCGTCTGGGTCAGCAAAGTAAAATGGATGTGGAAGTGATCCCCACAGGATCTATGACATTGGATCTGGCACTTGGTGTTGGTGGTGTTCCCAGAGGGCGTATTATTGAATTATATGGTCCGGAAAGCTCCGGCAAGACTACTGTTGCCCTGCATATTGTCGCAGAAGCACAGAAAATGGGCGGTGAAGCGGCATTTATTGACGTGGAACATGCACTTGATCCGAAATATGCCAAGGCACTTGGTGTCAATATTGATAATTTACTGGTTGCTCAGCCAGACAGTGGTGAACAGGCACTTGAAATTGCAGAATCTCTTGTCCGTTCTGGTGCAATTGATGTCATTGTAATTGACTCTGTTGCCGCAATGACAACTAAGGCTGAAATTGACGGTGAGATGGGGGATAATCATGTCGGACAGCTTGCAAGACTGATGTCGCAGGCAATGCGTAAGCTTACTTCAATTATTTCCAAGACAGGTTGTGCTGCGATTTTTATTAACCAGATCCGTGAAAAGATCGGTGTTCTGTATGGCAACCCGGAAACAACACCTGGCGGACGTGCCTTGAAATTCTATGCTACGATTCGTATGGATGTCCGCAAAGGGGAAGTCATAAAAGAAAATGGCATTCCGATCGGCAACCGCATGAAAGTGAAAGTTGTCAAAAATAAAGTCGCTCCGCCGTTCAGGGAATGTGAATTTGATAATATCTATGGCAAGGGAATTTCCCGAACTGGTGAAATCATGGATCTTGCCGTTGATCTGGATGTCATTCAGAAAAGCGGTTCCTGGTTCAGTTACAATGGACAAAAACTTGGTCAGGGGCGTGATAATGTCAAACAGCAGATGCTGGATAATCCGGCATTCATGAAGGAAGTCGAAGAGAAAATTCTTGCGATCATGCGAGAACGAAATGCCGAAGAGAGTGGAGATCCGATTTCTTCTGTCAGTGCTGTAAATGTCATCACTGCCGGTGATCCGTCCCCAGAACAGACAGAAGATTTCAGTTCTGTTAGCATTGATATTGAAGCAGATGATGATTTTGATGAATTTGAACCTACAGAGTAATATAGGATGATACGATGAGAATAATAAAAAATCCTGAAATAACTGAAAAAGATCCGGAATCTATAAAAAAGCAGTCCAGATTTCGGACTGCTTACGAAAGAGCCTGTTATCTGCTGGATGCCAGAGAATACAGCTATTTTGCCTTGTATCAGAAACTGATGCAAAATTACCATGATGAAGAACTTTGTACAGCTGTTATGCAGAAACTTGTAGACTGCAACGCTGTCAATGACAGACGCTATGCGGAGCATTATGCTGCCTATCTTGTACAAAGAAAGGGCTATGGCATTCAGAGAGCAAGACAGGAAATGCTCCGGAAAGGTTTAGAAAGAAATCTGATTCAGGAATTTCTTGCGCAGCAGCAGATATTTGCAAATGAGAATCTTTCCCGGATCTTAGTCAAGAAATATTATAGATATTTACAGGATGAACAGGATTACAAAGCAAGAGAAAAAGCAGTCGCTGGAATGGTACGGTTGGGATATGATTTCCGGGCTGTACGAAATGCGATAGAAGATTATTTTGCAGAATTGGAAACAGAGGAAGAATAGAAAGCAGATCAAGTTCCACGTGGAACAGAGTTCCCATGCGGGTTTCGGGAATGTTCCATGTGGAACATGTATTATATTTCAAAATTTGGAATAAAGAGTAAGGAGCAGAGATTATGGCAGTCAAAGTCAGTATGGTATCCCTTGGATGCAGCAAGAATTTAGTTGATTCTGAGAGAATGCTGTTTAAACTCAGAAAGCATGGTTATGAATTGGTAACAGAGTTCGGAGAATCCGATGTAGCGATTGTCAATACATGCGGATTTATCCAGTCGGCCAAAGAAGAAGCAATTGAGACGATTCTTGAGATCAGTAAGCTGAAAGAAGAGGGTGCTGTTAAAAAATTGATCCTGACAGGGTGTTTGACAGAACGGTATCAGCAGGAGGCTGTACAGGAATTTCCAGAGGCGGATGCTGTGATCGGAATCAGTGATACAAGAGATATTGTGGATGTGTTGGATCAGGTTTTGCAGAATCAGAAAGTTGTAAGGTTTTCTTCCAAGATGCAGGCAGAGCTGACAGGGGAGAGGATCATTTCTACACTGCCGTTTTTTTCTTATCTGAAAATTGCGGAGGGATGTTCCAATTGTTGTACTTATTGTGCGATCCCTGCAATCCGGGGTAGATTTCGCAGTGTTCCAATGGAAGATGTGTTGGAAGAAGCACGGAGATTAGCAGATTACGGTGTGACAGAGCTAAATGTGATTGCACAGGATACAACCAGATACGGCGAGGATCTGTATGGTGAATCCAGACTGCCGGAGCTGTTGGAAAAATTATGTGAGATTGAAAGTTTAAAATGGATCAGGGTATTATATTGTTATCCGGAAAGAATCAGTGATTCGTTAATTGATGTGATGGCAAGACAGGAAAAAATTGTAAAATATATTGATATGCCGATTCAGCACTGTAATGATGAAATTCTCCGGCGTATGAATCGGAGAAGCTCAAAACAGCAGATTGTTTCTGTAATTCAGAAACTGAGAGAAAAAATGCCGGGAATTGTTCTCCGGACAACATTGATTACAGGGTTTCCGGGAGAATCCGAAGAACAGTTTGCAGAATTGTCCGAATTTGTAAAAGAGATTAAATTCGAGAGGTTGGGTTGCTTTTCCTATTCTCAGGAGGACGGCACAAAAGCCGCAGAATTCTCGGACCAGGTTTCCGAGGAAATCAAGAATCAGCGGGCAGAGATCATTATGGAACAGCAAGCGGATCTGAGTGCAGCATATAATGCTTCTCAGATTGGTCGAATCAAAACAGCTGTTGTGGAGGGATTTGACCAGTGGGCAGAATGCTATTTTGGCAGGACAGAAAGTGATGCACCGGATATTGACGGCAAGATCTTTTTCAGTTCTGGGAAGAAGCTTTCTGTTGGTGATTATGTGCAGGTGAAAATTACAGATATTCTGGATTATGATCTGCTCGGAGAGGTGATTTCTGATGAATCTACCGAATAAGCTTACACTCCTACGAATTGTTCTCGTGCCGGTGTTCTTGCTGTGTATGTATTGTTATTTTCCGTTGCATTTTACCGCAGCACTGGTTTTGTTTGCGATTGCATCCATTACGGATGCACTTGACGGCAAAATCGCCAGGAAATATCATTTAATTACGACGTTCGGGAAATTCGCTGATCCGCTCGCAGATAAAATTCTGGTTTTGGCGGCATTTGCAGCACTTGCAGATACGACAGCATATCCGTTTCCAGTGAATGGAATTGTGATTACAATCATAGCGGCAAGGGAGTTTATGGTCTCCGGTCGGCGGCTTGTGACAGCAGAAAAAGGTGTTGTTGTTGCTGCCGGGGTCTGGGGAAAATTAAAAACTGCATTCACAATGCTTGCAATTTCCGTGATGCTGTTGTGGCTTGCCGTCTGGGAATGTTTCAGCAATGGCAGTGAGTCATGGTTTGCTGCTGGGGAAGTGATGGGCATTGTATTTAGAATATTAGTTTGGATTTCTGTCTTATTGACAGTTGTTTCAGGCGGTGTCTATCTCAAAGGCTACTGGAAATATATTGATATGAAATAATCTGAAACCAGATCGCTTCGGCGGTCTGTTTTTTCAGATTAAAACGAGTAATCCGGGGATTTGATGAATATTTGATGAAAATCTTTTTTCGCTATTGACAAGTGATATTCCGGTTTGTTATAATAAGAATACCAGATGCTTGCAGAAATAAAAAAAGTATCTCAGGAAAGGACAACGATTTTGTATAGAAAACATAATCGGGAACAATATAAGCATATGATTGCGTTTTTTTCGGATCTGTTATTACTGGGGATTTTAACACTCCAGTTTGCACATATCTGGTATTCGCATTATCTCGATGAATTAGTTCTGCCGTTTTTCCGTAGAGGCAATTGGGCTGTCATCGCTATCTATGCTGTTGTGATGTTCCTGTTTTTTAAAATTTATCATGCTTTTGAAGTAGGGTATCTGCGTAGGACGGATGTTTTTTTGTCTCAGGTTCTGTCAGTCTGCGGCGGTAATTTGATCACATATTTGCAGATTAGTGTCATTCTGAGAAAGTTTGCTGAGATTGCACCCTTGCTGCAATTAACAATTTTGGAATTTTTCTCTCTTATGTGCTGGACGTATCTCACGCAGAAATTATATTTTGTGCTTTATCCGCCCAGGAAATTAATTATCGTCTATGGAAATGCCTCAGCAAAAATGCTTGTCATGAAAATGAGTTACCGGGTAGATAAATATATGATCTGCGAGAGTGTCAGTGCAGATACAGCTTATTCCGAAATTATAGAAAAGCTTTTGCATTATGATGGTGTGATTCTTTGTGATCTGCCGGCAGCTCTCCGGAATGATCTGGTTAAATTCTGTTTTCATCAGCAATTAAGAGCTTATATTGTTCCGGAGATTTCAGATATTATTCTTCGAGGTGCAGAAGATCTCCGGTTATTTGATACACCTTTGTTGCTATGCCGGAATTATGGCTTGAATTTTGAACAAAGATTCTGCAAGAGGATATTTGATCTAATTTTCAGCATACTGGCATTTGTCCTGGTTCTGCCGGTGATGCTTCTTTGTGCAATTGCTGTAAAACTTTGTGATGGTGGTTCTGTTTTCTATCAGCAGAAACGTCTCACGCAGGACGGCAGAGAATTTGTATTATACAAATTCCGGAGTATGATTCTGGACGCAGAATCCGGCGGTGCGAGGCTCGCAGAAAATCATGATGTCAGAATTACACCTGTGGGAAAGGTTTTAAGAAAATGCAGACTGGATGAACTGCCGCAGCTCTGGAATATTCTAAAAGGCGATATGTCCGTTGTCGGACCAAGACCGGAACGTCCAGAGCTTTGCCAAGAATATCAGAAACAGTTTCCGGAATTTCAATTTCGGCTGAAAGTCAAAGCTGGACTTACAGGTTATGCACAGGTCACCGGCGTGTATGATACAACGCCTTATGATAAATTAAAAATGGATCTGATGTATATCGAAAATTATTCGCTCTTAAGAGATATTCAGATTATACTCATGACGCTCAAGATCATGATTTTTCCGACCCAGAAAACAAATGAAGAATTATTCGAGATTTCCCGATGGTCAGAAAAATAATAAAATAATAAGGAGACTGATTCATGAAATTAACTGCTGTGATTATGGCTGGTGGTAAGGGGGAACGTTTCTGGCCCAAAAGTCGTGTAAATTGTCCGAAACAGTTCCTGTCACTAACTGCTGACGGTGAAACAATGATCCAGAAAACAGTCCGGAGACTCTCGGATCTGATTGCCAATGAGGACATGTATATTCTGACCAACCAAAATTATTTGGATCTGGTACGGCAACAGCTCCCGGATTTACCGGAAGAGAATTTGCTCGCTGAGCCATGTCCCAGAAATACTGCACCTTGTATTGGACTTGCCGCAAGTGTGATTGCTAAAAAATATCAGGATGCTGTCATGATTGTTCTGCCATCAGATCATCTGATCCATGCAGAAGAGATTTATTTAAATACACTTCGGAAAGCTGTCTTGTTTGCTGAACAGGGCGAAAATTTGATTACACTTGGCATCACGCCTACTTATCCTGAAACAGGTTATGGCTATATCAAATATCAGCGTGGCAGCGGCAGAAATGGCATCTATGGTGTGGAATGCTTTGTGGAAAAGCCAGATCTGCTTACGGCAAAGAATTATCTGCGTTCCAGGGAATATCTTTGGAACAGTGGAATGTTTATCTGGAAAGCATCCAGTATTCTGAAGAAAATTCAGAAACATATGCCAGAACTGGCTGCCGGATTAAAAAAAATCTCTGCGGCCTATGATCCGGGACATCCGGAAAACAAAGGAGACTTCCTGAAGATTCTGAATCAGGAATTTCCGGCACTCCCAGCAGAATCCATTGATTTCGGTATTATGGAAAAAGCAGAAGATATTTACACCATTCCAGGAAGCTTTGGATGGGATGATGTTGGCAGTTGGCTTGCTCTTGAGCGTATTAATGCAACGGACAGCGACGGCAATTTTTTTGATGGTGATATTACTGGAATCCAGACTAGAAACTGTACTGTTTGCGGCGAACGGAAATATATTTCTCTTCTGGGGGTGCATGATCTGGTTGTAGTAGATACACGGGATGCACTGCTGATCTGTGATAAGAAACATACACAGGAAATTAAGAAAATTCTCTCTGAGATCCGGGAACAGGACAGGACAGAATTATTATAATGAATAAAATAAATTTAATTAAGGAGATCTTTTTTATGAAACATGCATTGATTACTGGTATTACAGGACAGGACGGCTCTTATCTGGCAGAATTATTACTGGAGAAAGGCTATGAAGTCTATGGCATCTGGCGCAGAAAGGCAACTGTCGATTATGGCAACATCCTGCATCTGAAAGACCAGATTAAATTGATCTATGCAGACATGACAGACGTGATTTCCTTGATTTCAGCGGTGAGAATTTCTCAGGCGGATGAAGTCTATAATCTTGCTGCACAATCTTTTGTAGCGACAAGTTGGGATACTCCTCTTGGAACAGCTGAAATTGATGCCCTGGGCGTAACAAATATGCTCGAAGCGATCCGCACTGTCAAGCCAGAAGCAAGATTCTATCAGGCATCTACTTCAGAAATGTTCGGACTTGTTCAGGAAATGCCCCAGACTGAAAAGACACCATTCTATCCAAGAAGTCCTTACGGAGTTGCAAAGCTCTATGGACATTGGATCACAAAAAATTACAGAGAAAGCTATGGCATGTATGCCTGCTCCGGTATTTTATTCAATCATGAATCCGAACGCAGGGGACTGGAATTTGTGACAAGAAAAATTACACATGCTGTTGCCAATATCAAACTTGGCTTGCAGGATTTTGTAGAGCTTGGCAATCTGGATTCTAAGAGAGACTGGGGGCATTCCAAGGATTATGTCAGAGCGATGTGGCTGATGCTCCAGCAGGAGAAACCAGATGATTATGTGATTGCTACCAATGAAACAAGAACTGTAAGAGAATTTGTAGAGACAGCATTCCGTGCGGCTGATATGGAAATTTTCTGGGAAGGAACAGGAATCGATGAAGTCGGCAGAGATAAAAATACAGGTGAAATACGTGTGAAGATTAACAAGGCATTCTTTCGTCCGGCAGAAGTGGATGTATTATTAGGCAATCCTGCCAAGGCAGAGACACAGCTTGGTTGGAAACGTGAGATTGATTTTCAAGAATTAGTCAGCCGAATGGTTGCACATGATCTGGAATTGGTAAAAAACCAGTAAATTTTGTCATCCATCATGAGAATTGCATTTGATGCACTGCCACTGCTAGGCAGAAAGACTGGGATCGGCTTTTGCGAAGACGGACAGATCCGTGCAATGACAAAGTTCCACATGGAACATGAATTTGTGCTGAATTATTTTGCTGTAAAAAATTTGTCCCAGCACAGAAAGGAAATTGATTTCTATCTGTCTGAACATTCAAATATTTCCGCAAGGCATGCTTTTTGTTCTTCCTACGGTTACAGAATGCTTTCCAGTTTGATTCCTGTTAAATATCAGTGGTTTTTCGGGAATGACTGCCAGATCACGCATTTTTTTAATTATATTGTTCCACCAGGTGTCTCCGGAAAATGTGTGGTTACTGTTCATGATATGGTTTACAAAGCATTCCCGGAAACTGTCCGAAGCAGAACAAGGCATATGCTTGATTTGGGTCTTGTGAAATCCATGCGACGTGCGGACAGAATTGTTACTGACTCGGAATTTTCAAAATCTGAGATTATCAAATACTATCCTGTATTTGCGGATAAGATTCGGGTTGTTCCCTGCGGTGTGAATTGTGAAAGATTTCATCCGGTGACAGATCAGAATTTGATCCGGAGTACTTGTGGAAAATATCAGATTCCTGACAGGTATTTTCTGTATCTTGGTACAATTGAACCAAGAAAAAATCTGGAACGATTGATACAGGCATATGCTTTATTTGTGAAATCATACCAGAATCCGCCGCAGTTAGTTCTTGCAGGGGCAAAAGGATGGCATAATGAAAGCTTATTTCAGACAATTGAAAAATTAAATCTCGAAAAGTCTATCTTGTTTACAGAATATATTGCAGATCAGGATTTATCTGCTATTATCAGCGGTGCTGTGGCATTTGTATTTCCGTCTGTTTATGAGGGATTCGGAATGCCGCCGTTGGAAGCAATGGCTTGCGGCACACCAGTTCTTGTATCAGATGCAGCATCCCTTCCAGAAGTCACTGGAACAAGTGCTGTGATTGTTTCGCCGGAAGATATTCAGGCAATGGCGGCTGGGCTGGAAATTTTAGACACAGATATAGCTCTCCGGCAACGACTGCGTGATGAGGGTCTTGCCAGAGCCAAAATGTTCTCCTGGGAACACAGTGCCGAATTATTATATCAGGTTTATGAGGAAATGCTTCATGAGTGAACACGACAAACTTCATATTCTAGAGGTTAACAAATTCTATCCGCCCCATATCGGCGGCATTGAGACGGTGATCGCTCATCGTGCCGAATATCTCGCCACATGTTCGGATATTGATTTAAAAGTACTGGTCTGTCAGGAACAGGGCAGAGGAATCACGGAACAGCAAGCCGGGAATTTTGAAGTGGTCCGTTGCAGCAGTCTTGGTGTGTTCCGTTCCTGTCCAGTATCTCTCGAATTTTTCCGGAAATTTTTTGAATTGTCTGAATGGGCGGATGTAATTGAATTTCATATGCCGTTTCCGCTTGGTGATCTTGCATGCCTGCTGTCTCACTGTCAATGCAGAGTCGTGGTTTCCTGGCATAGTGATGTAGTCCGGCAGAAGTATTTATTAAAATTCTATCAGCCGATTCTGAAAAAATTTTTGCAGAGAGCAGATTGCATTCTTACAGCGACTGAGGGACATATCCGAGGTTCTGCATTTTTGCCGGAATTTAGAAATAAATGCAAAATTATTCCTTATCCGATTAAAATCGCAGATTATGAGACTATTTCTTATCAGCCAATTTTAAGCAGCAGACTGCATTCTCACGAGCATATCAAATTATTATTTGTTGGCAGGTTGGTTTATTATAAAGGTGTGGATGTTTTGATTCAAGCATTCCGCAGTGTGCAGAATTGTGAATTATTTCTATGCGGAACAGGAGTTTTAGAGCCAAAACTCCGCAGTCTAGCAAAAAATCTTGATGTACACTTTCTTGGTAAACTGTCTGATATAGATCTCAAGGCCGCATTTGCGGACTGTGATATTTTTGTCTTGCCATCTGTTGAAAATGCAGAGGCATTTGGAATTGTTCAGCAGGAGGCTATGATTTACGGTAAGCCCGTAATTAATACCAGTCTGCCGACAGGTGTTCCTTATGTAAGCATTCATGAAGTAACTGGGCTGACTGTGAAACCAGGAGATGCACAGGTACTTGCAGAAGCGATTCAGAAATTGGCGGATTCACCGGAATTGCGAAAAATTTATGGAGAAAATGCCAGAAAACGGGTTTATGATTTTTATGAAAGTAATTCTGTTATGCAGGAAGTTTACAAGGTTTTAAAAAATAGTTAGCGTATTTGGAATGTTCCATGTGGAACATTCTGAATGCAGATAAAATAATCAGAAATGAGGTGTCGGTTTTGGATGCTTTGATCACTGGTGCAGGTGGTTTCGTCGGAAATTATCTTGTACAGGAATTGTTGCATTATCATGCGCATGTGGGCGCAACGAAACTCCCGAAAGAATATATCAAGTGTAAAAACTGTGATATTCTTGATATGGATCTGACAAAAGAGTATGAAGTTAGAAAAATTCTAGAACTGTACAAACCGGCACAGATTTATCATCTTGCGGCACAGAGTTCCGTTGCTGTTTCCTGGACTGATCCGGAGCTGACAATTGATGTGAATATGAAAGGCACACTGCACCTGCTCAATGCTGTACGCAGTATTGAAAATTATACTCCAAGAATTTTGTTAGTTGGTTCTAGTGAAGAATATGGCTATCTGAAAAATACCTGTCCGGTGAATGAACAGGAAACACTGCATCCTGCTAATATTTATGCTGTGACAAAAGCTTGCCAGAATATGATCGGGAATATTTATGCAAAAGCTTACGGAATGGATGTATTGATGGTCAGGGCATTCAATCATATCGGTGTCGGACAATCTCCGACTTTTGTGGCATCTGATTTTGTTTTGCAAATTGCTGAGATTGAAGCTGGCCTCAGAGCGCCCCTTATGCGGGTTGGAAATCTGGAAGCAAAACGGGATTTTTCTGATGTACGTGATATTGTCAGAGCCTATAGGTTACTGATGCAGAACGGACATACTGGTGAGACTTATAATGTCGGTAGTGGGTCTGCGGTATCCATTCAGGAATTGCTTTCTATTCTGCTCGGACTCAGTACAGAGTCTATCATAGTTGAGCAGGATGCTGCAAAAATGCGTCCTGCTGAAATTGCATGCATTCAAGCAGATATTCAGAAATTACAGGCACATACAGGCTGGAAACCGGAATTTGCACTCGAAGAGACGCTTCAGACAATGTTGTATCATGAGCGGAGAAATTTCGGAATTTTATGATAATACTATAAATAGAGTGGGTGAGAGGATTGGATGCTAAAACATATGAGTCCATGCAGGGGATTGGCAAAACGGGACAGGCTTTGGAAAAATTCGGTGAAGAACAGAATCAGCTGAATCAGAAATTACTCAAACAGATCCGGATTTTAGAATTGCAGAATAATTTATTAAGCCGCCAGATGCAGGAAGTGCAGGCGGAACTTGCAAAGCTGAAAGAAACACAAGTCAGGAATATCCTGAAATTAGGACGGTGCGAAGCCGAGATAGAAATTCTGAAACAGGAAAATAAAGAATCAGAAAAAGATGTTGCATTAGAAAATCTGAAACGAGAAGTCAACAGACTCAGACTTACAGCAAAATTAAATACAAATGCGATTGAAAGATTAACCAGAGATCAACATGAAGACGATTAAAATAATAAATATTGATTCTCTGTGGTATTATTAATATAAATAGGAATTTATAATAGGGAGTAGCCTTGTGATAAAATTATTAAAATACGGAAATACCAATACTTTTTATATTGAAAATGGCGATAAGGGTATTTTGATTGATACGGATTGGGCGGGAACACTATCTAAGTTTTTTAAAGAAATCAAAAGAAATGGTGTCATATTTAATAATATAAAATATGTTATGGCTACACATTATCATCCTGACCATATGGGGCTAATTAGTAAACTAATGGAATTAGGCATAAAACTCATTGTTTTTGATGTTCAGCGTGCCTATATACATTATTCGGATGAAATATTTAGTCGAGATAAGAGCCTGAATTATAGTCCGATTGTTGATAGTAAGGCAACTATTATAACCTGTAAAGAAAGCAGATGTTTTCTTTCTCAACTAAATATAAATGGAGAAATTATACATACTCCCGGTCATAGTGATGATAGTGTTTCTTTGATTTTAGACGAAGGCATTGCTATTGTAGGAGATTTAGAGCCGATAGATTACATTGGTGGTTATGAAAACAATTCCGGATTACATGATAGTTGGGAATATATTTTATATTTTCAACCCAAAACAATATATTATGGTCATGCTAATAAAAAAAGCTTTACATAAATTCTGATTTATGCAAATGCGATTGAGAGATTGACCAGAGATCAGCAGGAAGAAAATTAGAATAATCAATATAAATTCTCTGTGATAAAGTAAGTACTAATAAAAAAGTGTAAAAACAGCACTTCTGATTATAAGATTGGAAGTGCTATGGTATTATTGTTGACAAACAGGAAATATGCTGTATGATTGTTCCAAATATAAATTGAAATTTAGAATATTATTAAGGAGTGTACAATGAGAGATAAGAGCAGAGGTAAAGAGTATTTCGACTATTGTATCAAATATCATTCTCAAGAATCAGAAAAGCTTGAAATGGAAATTAATTCCTATACAAATCAATCATATTCCTGGGTACTAGCTCAAAAAAAACATTTGCTAAATAAGAAAATCAATATCTTGGTAGCAAAATATTCAAGGGGAGATTCTCTTTTAGAACTCAAGAAGGAATTTGCACAATTAACTGATTGTTTCATGAAGTTTTGGACTTTTGATGAAGAATGGTATCATCTTTTTAGTTCTGGTTCTTTCGGTGATTATGTAGATGATCTGCGATTTGCCTCACTTGCGTTGCTTTTGAATGCAGATATGCAGATAAAAAATAAAATCAGGAACAAATTGAAAGAAGCTTTGTATTATGACGAATTTATTGATAGCATTCTTAGTGATACATACGCCTTACCTAATAAAGAAAGTCTGGCAATGTCGGAATATGTTATGAAATTCGTTTGTGCTGCTGAACAGTGTGATTGTAATCCATTAGCAGAATATTTGCAAGTGTGGTATCATGATTTTAAGTATGATCCATGGTATAATGGACATGGACTATTCGGCTATTGGGGTAAATGGGCTTTTGAGGCTGCGGCAGTTGCAAAAAAATTTTCACTGAATGATGAGTGTCTGAAAACTGATCCATTCTACCCATATGATTTGGCTCATTTTATAGAGTAGAGGAACGAACTAATAAAAATTTTTTTAAAAGAAAAGTCAAAGAAAAAAATAAAAGAAATATCATTTACTTATAGCGAGCTTAAAGAACTCCTGAGGGAAAGCCTGAAATATAGCAATTAATTGATAATGGCAGCTTATTATCAATTAGTGTAACAACTAATTACAATGGGCATTAAATAGTACTTAGTTGGAGGCACAGAAGGGCATGTGCAAGATTGTATGAAAAAATTATGGTTTGGTAATCTATCTGTTTCAATTACTTGTTTTATATTTTTTGTTTTTATTCTGTCACCAGTTAAAACATTTGCCTTTGATTTCGATAAAAGCGAAGCAAAAAATGTAATCGACTCTTATACAAATTATGAAATAATCAATGAAAACCAGACATATGAAAGAGTTGACGATTTTTCTATTAGTGAGACTGGAAATATTGCAATAGCAACAAATAGCTATGTTAATTTTTACAATAGTAATGGAGAGTTTTTATACGGAATAAATATTCCAACTTTATCAGGAGCATTCGCCATTGAATATACGGATATAACACTTGAGATCTACGAGATTCGTACAAATAGATTAGTTTTGCTAAATTCTGAAAATGCAGAAATAATGGAAGCTATAAAAATCCAGAAAAGCACACATAATAATGCGGAAATTAAAAAAATTGAGGAAAGTTTTCGTCCGGCTTACAAAAAAACAACAGAATATACATATTTTCTAAACTCAACACTATCAGAAGTATCAAGAGTGGGAAGTGATGGTGAAAAACAAATCATATATCATATGAATGATGATGCTAATTTTGGGGACTTTTTATCTGCAATAATGATTTTTTTCATTGCAATTGTGATAATAACATACAAAATTATTTCAAAGATTAAAACAGAACATTTGCAATCTAAAAGATAATAGATTGTTCATGTTTATTACTATAAGCAAAACCGCATAATCCTCAATCTGAGAAACAGGTAAATAAAAACACACGGTAGAAAGCCGAGTGTGCAGAGGTGTATCCTATTTTTTACGCCAAGGCATCATGAATTAGACTGATGGAGAAAATCTGTCAGCCAGATACAAATTTGCCAGAGCAAACATAATATTCTGTTTGGCGGTCTGTTTTAGAGCCTGTTCACATTAAAATAGCATCGAAAATCATAGCAAGATAAATCACG
>CAMWOX010000002.1 GCA_947175975.1 uncultured Ruminococcus sp. | reverse complement strand
TCACAAAATTATGCAGAATGCTGAAATTTTCAGAAAAAAATAAAAAACTTGAAAAATACACTTGATTTTTCCTGCAAAGCTGATTAAAATAATAATAGCACTGGATTAGCACTCGAATCATGAGAGTGCTAATTCTGGATTCAGAAAATTTAAATTTTTACAGGAGGTTTTTGGTTATGACAATCAAACCATTAGCAGACAGAGTTGTCATCAAGATGACAGAAGCAGAAGAAACCACCAAGAGCGGCATCATTCTGGCTGGCTCTGCAAAGGAAAAGCCCCAGATTGCGGAAATCGTTGCTGTCGGTGAGGGCAAATATGACGAAAACGGCAAACTCATCCCCATGACAGTCAGCGTAGGCGATAAAGTTCTGACAAGCAAATATTCCGGCACAGAAGTAAAAGTGGACGGTGTGGAATATACTATCCTGAGACAGGACGATATTCTCGCAATCGTAGAATAATTTTATTTTCACAGGAGGAATTGTTTATTATGGCAAAAGAGATTAAATACGGCGAAGATGCCAGAAAAGCTTTACAGGCTGGTATTGATCAGCTCGCAGATACTGTTAAGATCACACTTGGCCCAAAAGGCAGAAATGTTGTTCTGGATAAGAAATTCGGCGCACCGCTGATTACAAACGACGGTGTGACAATCGCAAAGGATATTGAACTGGAAGATGCTTTCGAAAACATGGGCGCACAGCTCGTCAAGGAAGTAGCTACTAAGACAAATGATGCTGCTGGCGATGGTACGACAACAGCGACACTCCTTGCACAGGCAATCGTCAACGAAGGTATGAAGAACATTGCGGCTGGTGCAAACCCGATGATTCTGAAAAAGGGTATTGCCAAGGCTGTTGACACAGCAGTAGAGACCATCAAGGCAAATTCCAAGCCTGTTGAGGGTTCTGAAGATATTGCAAGAGTCGGCACAGTTTCTTCCGCAGATGAGAGCGTCGGCAAACTGATTGCAGAAGCAATGGAAAAAGTAACGGCTGATGGCGTTATCACAATCGAAGAGAGCAAGACTGCTGAAACATACAGCGAAGTTGTTGAGGGTATGCAGTTCGACAGAGGCTATATTTCTCCGTATATGGTAACAGATACAGATAAAATGGAAGCTG
Source organism: uncultured Ruminococcus sp. (assembly GCA_947175975.1). Taxonomy (GTDB): domain Bacteria; phylum Bacillota; class Clostridia; order Oscillospirales; family Ruminococcaceae; genus UBA3855. The sequence continues at coordinate 35,700 of CAMWOX010000002.1, read as the reverse complement.
TCTATGATGATGCGTATATCCTGATCACAGATAAGAAAATCGGCAGTATTCAGGAAATCCTCCCGCTGCTGGAACAGATGGTACAGTCTGGCAAGAAGCTTGTGATCATTGCAGAAGACATTGAGGGCGAAGCACTCACAACAATTATTCTGAATAATTTGCGTGGAACATTCAAGTGTGCTGCTGTGAAAGCACCTGGTTTCGGCGACAGAAGAAAAGAAATGCTCCGTGATATTGCAACACTCACAGGCGGTGAAGTCATCACGGAAGAACTCGGTCTGGAACTGAAAGACACAACTATTGCACAGCTCGGCAGAGCAAGACAAGTTGTCATCCAGAAAGAAAATACCATCATTGTGGATGGTGCAGGCGATGCTGATGCAATCGCTGCAAGAGTGGCTCAGATTAAATCCCAGATTGAATCTGCTACTTCTGATTTCGACCGTGAAAAGCTCCAGGAAAGACTGGCAAAGCTCTCCGGTGGTGTTGCTGTAATCAAAGTTGGTGCAGCTACTGAAATCGAAATGAAAGAAAAGAAACTGCGCATTGAAGATGCACTTGCTGCTACTAAGGCTGCCGTAGAAGAGGGTATCGTTGCAGGCGGCGGCACAGCTCTGATCAATGCTATCCCGGCTGTTGATGCTCTGGTTGCAACACTGGACGGCGACGAAAAGACCGGCGCACAGATCATTGCAAAGGCTCTGGAAGCGCCTCTGCGTCAGATTGCTCTCAATGCAGGTCTTGAGGGAAGTGTCATCATTGATAAGATCATCAGCTCCGGCAAAGTCGGCTATGGTTTCGACGCTTACAATGAAACCTATGTGGATATGATTTCCACTGGTATTGTAGATCCTACCAAGGTAACAAGAAGTGCATTGCAGAATGCAGCATCCGTTGCAGGAATGGTTCTGACAACTGAGAGTCTCGTTGCGGACATCAAAGAACCTGAACCGCCCGCACCTCCGATGCCTGCTGGTGGTATGTATTAATTTTTTGATCCTTAAAAATAATTTCGCTCTGTTGTGCTATCACAACGGAGCGATTGTTTTTTTAATTTTAATTGACAGATGTCTTTTTTTGTAGTATAATAAATATTACTAAAAAAAGAAGGGATATGATTTTTATCATGTGGTATATCAAACCAGATAAGCAACTTGCAGAACAGGTACTTACTTATGGTCAAGATATTTTACGTTCGCCGAATATGCAATCAGAACGAAATTTCATGCAACATGGCACAACAAATTGTTATACGCACTCTATCTGTGTCGCATATATGGCTCTGCGTATAGCGGAAATCTTGCATATTCGGAAAATTGACAAAAAAAGCCTTGTCCGTGGCTGTTTATTACATGATTTCTTTCTCTATGATTGGCATGACAAAGAATCCGCCTGTCAATTTCACACACTCATGCATCCAATTGTATCTTTGAGAAATGCGGAAAAAGAATTTGAACTGAATCCCATCGAACGGGACATCATCCGTAAGCATATGTTTCCATTATGTTTTCCATTCCCGAAATACCGGGAGAGCTTTATTATCACGATTGCAGACAAATGCTGTGCGGCAAGCGAAATCTGGCATTTGTATTCTCTGGAAAAAATTATTGATCTATTAGACGGCAAGATCCGCCATGAAATTCTTGAACCGGGTTTCAGTGCAGAACCTGCCTATGTGTGAAATGAAGGGATAAATTTCCATGGAGAAATTAAAATTGATACCTGCGTTATTACTGACATTCTGCTTATGTGCATGTAATTCTGATTTTTCGGAACAGAAAAATTCTGTAACAAATTCTGATACTGAAAATAAATCTAAAAATTCAACAGAATTTTATTCTATTAGCAGCAATATAAAACTTCTTTGTGCGTGGCAAAGAGAAGATTATATCCATCAAGGCTATATTGCATCGCATTATCTGATCTATTATGTGACGGATGAAAATCAGGCATATTCGGCATTCTGGGAGACAAACGAAACAACGCCGGACAATGCCATTCTTCATATGGATGATTTTACGAATACGGAAGAATTAGGGAAGATCAGCTTTGATCCGGATCATCTGCTTTCAGAAGTCAGTACACAGGAATTAACCATAGAGACAGAATCCGAACAGCTTGACATTGACGAACCCAATATATGGTTTTATGGATATAACAGCAGTCAGGATGTCACAAATCAGTTTCTTTTTTACCAGAGCGGCAATATTACAGAAAAAAGAATCCAGACAGGCGAAGGCACGGAACTGGTAAATCAATTATACTCTGAATCCACTTTTGAAGATGCTCGTTTCAAATGGTCTGCTTTCTATATGAATCTCGGTGAATCTGTTTCAGAATAGCAATACAGAAAAATAATAATCATGAAAATTCTGATTTTTAACATTCCACTTTTTTGACTGTGGAATTTTGGAAAATCAGTATTTTTTTACTCTGCAATATTGATGATTTTCTTATTCTGGCTTTTTGCATACTGGATTGTCTGATATGCCCCGCCGGTCTGGTTCTGGATGCAACAGACAACAAGGTCGGAGCGATCTACCATAATTCTATTGCGGATCTGTATGGCAGATCTGAAATGCGCCTGACAAGACTCCTCGCAGATCTCGACTTCGTCATAATAAGTCAGAAAATTTTCTCGGTTGTCCCGATATTCTGCTCTCATGTAGGGCAGTACAAGAATGTGAGAGATATTGCCAGAGTCGTATTTTCTGACAAGTCGTCTGATTACAGAAGAAGTCAACCGATCAAACTCGCCGTCACGACCGACAAGGAACTTCACATATTTTTTGTAATAGATCAGATCACTGACCACTTTCTCCAGTTTTCTTTCTATATCTTCATAAAGATACAAAGAACGGTGTCCAAAAAAACTGACGGTGTAAATATTCAAAATATTCATAAATAATTCTCCTTTCAGAATCTTATTCTCATCTAATTTAATTATACACTTAAAAGATATTAATTGCAATACTTTTAAAATATTATTTTTTAAACTCAATTATATTATAATAAAAAAAAATAATATATGGAGGTTAAAAAATGAACATTGGAGAGAAATTGCGTTCTATTAGACAATCAAAAAATATAACGATCTACCGGCTTTCTATGACAACCGGTATTTCACAGAATCATATCAGTGGCGTAGAACTCGGAAACCGTCAACCTACTGTTGATATATTACTCCGTTTGATAGAGCCACTCGGAATTACACCGGCAGAATTTTTTAATGAAGATAATACACCTATGGAGCTGACCGAAAATGAAAAGAAATTAATAGAAAATTACCGCCGTCTGCCGAATGAAAAAGCAGAAGCTCTACTGAATTTGATCCAATTAATAGAATAATAAAAAATCCTGATTTTCAGCATTCCACTTTTTTAACTGTGGAATTGTGGAAAATCAGTATTTTTTTTGCAGATCTGGATATAGTAATCATGATTATGATTTTCAGATTTTTTAATGCTAAGGGTGTGCTGTTATGACGATTGTTTTAATCCGGGCTTTTATTTTATATCTCGTTGTCATGTTCTCTATCAGATTAATGGGAAAACGCCAGTTAGGAGAATTACAGCCAGCGGAGCTGGTCACAACGATTCTAATTTCCAATATTGCCACGTTATCATTGGAAGATATTGAAATTCCCCTCCTGCATGGGATTATGCCAATCCTGGCACTGGTCTGTTTTGAAGTGCTTGTCTCCTGGATTTCACTGAAATCTGTCAAATTCCGGAGACTGATTTCTGGCAGTCCGAAAATCATCATCCGGGACGGTATTCTGGATCAGGATATGCTCCGGACACTCAGGTTCTCTGTGGATGATGTCATGACAGCACTGCGTCTGGGAGGTATCTTCTCGATCGAAGAAGTACAGTTTGCGATTGTAGAAACAAACGGCAGTGTTTCAGTCTACCAGAAATCAGCGGATCAGCCTGCCACAAAAGAAGATGTGCATACTGCCAAAAAAGACTGCAATCCGCCGCAAGTCATTATTGCAGACGGTCAGCTCCGGGAACATGCCTTAGCAAGTATCGGACAGGATCGGAAATGGCTGGATCTGATTTTGAGAAATTCCGGCACGTCCATTCCGGAAATTTTTATGATGACAGCCGACCAGGCATGTCGTTATCAGATTATTAAAAAAGATCAGAAAAACTAGAAAGGATGATTTTATGAACCACTGCAAAGCCAGTGTCGGCATTCTGATTGGCTTGATTCTGCTATGTATTTCTTCTTTGATGATATTAAAATCCAAGAGTGAAACATATCTGGCAATCATAGACCAACTCGAAACAACATTCCAGACAGGATCAATTGAAGATACACTTGTTGTTTATGACAAACTGGAATCAGAATTAGAAAAATATCATAATATTACAGGTTTATTCGTCAACGGTACAGAGCTTGACGAAATGCGGGAAATTGTTTCCAGTCTGAAACCTATGATTCTCGCCAATCAGAAAAATACTTCTGCGGAAATTGCAAGATTACGAATGCTTGTCCAGAATCTCTATGAAGAAGAACTTCCGGAATTTTGGAATATTTTATAATTCTCAAAAAAAAATCGGAAACCCCTTGCAATATTGGAAATAATATGCTAAAATAGAATAGGTCAGTTTTTGATCATATTTTAATTTTATTATTTAGGATTGGGGTTTTAAAAATGCAAAACTATTTTGATAACGAATGGGATGTTCTGCTTGCAGATGAGATGCAGAAAGCCTATTATCTCAAATTACGGGAATTTCTCAAGCAGGAATATGCCACACAGACAATCTATCCGGATATGCATGATATTTTCAATGCACTCAGACATGCCACATACAGCAATATCAAAGTTGTGATTCTGGGGCAAGATCCTTATCATGGTGCAGGGCAGGCACACGGACTGAGCTTTTCTGTCAAGAAAGGCGTGAGAGTCCCCCCCTCCCTGAGAAATATCTACAAAGAAATTCTCAGTGATACTGGAATTGATAACACAAGAATGCACGGCGAACTGACAGACTGGGCAAAGCAAGGTGTATTGCTGTTGAATACTGTCCTGACTGTCCGTGCAGGACAAGCAAACAGTCACAAAGGACAGGGTTGGGAAGTGTTCACGGATGAAATCATCAAATTGCTGAATCTCCGTGTTGATCCGATTGTATTTTTGTTATGGGGGACACCTGCACGGAAAAAAAAAGCACTGATTACAAATCCGAATCACTTAATCTTAGAAGCTGCTCATCCGTCTCCGCTCTCTGCAAGCAACGGATTTTTCGGATGCCGGCACTTCTCACAGGCCAACCAGTTCTTACAGGCACATAATCTGAAGCCGATTGACTGGAAGATTTATGGATAAGAGGCGAAAGTTCTATGAATACAAAAAAAATGATCTACTCTTTCGAAGTATTTCCCCCGAAGCTGACCACACCTGTTGAAAAAATTGCAAACTGCTTTGAAAAACTGGCAGATCTGCACCCGGATTTTATCAGCGTGACTTACGGTGCAGGCGGCGGCATGAATGGTGGAAAGCTGACTTGTGAGCTGTCTGCCAAAATTCAGAATACATATCATGTGAAATCCATTGCCCATCTGCCCTGTATTTCTTACTCCAAAGAAGAAATTTCCCAGGTACTGCAAGATTTCAAAAAAAACGGCATCACGGATATTCTGGCACTGCGTGGTGACAAGAGTCCGGAACGTCCCGAAAAGACAGATTTTAAATATGCCAGTGATCTGATTGATTTTATCAAGGCACAGGGCGATTTTGAAATCTATGCCGCCTGCTATCCGGAAATCCACCCGGAGGCAATTTCTGCTGTATCAGATTTACAGCATCTCAAAGAAAAAGTAGACAAAGGTGCAAATCATTTGATTTCCCAGTTGTTTTTTGACAATCAGTATTTCTATGAATTTCGGGAAAAATGCGAAATCATTGGGATTCATGTACCAATCGAGGCAGGTATTATGCCCGTTGTCAATGCATCCCAGATCCAGCGCATGGTAAGCTTATGCGGTACAAGTCTGCCAAGAAAATTTACTGTCATGATGCAGCGGTTCGGGCATAGTCCCGAAGCAATCCGGGATGCTGGGATTGCCTATGCTGTCGACCAGATCGTGGATTTAGCCGCAAACGGTGTGGATGGCATTCATTTATATACAATGAATAATCCCTATGTCGCTGAAAGAATCACACAAGCCGTATCCGGCATCCTGGGCAGAGATGTATTATCCTAATTATTCCCTCAGAGAAAAATTAACTGCCGTTGACCGCAGACAGGCATTCCGGTATATGGGATTGCCGGAAAATCCGGATCAGAAATTTCTGGATCTTGCCGAAATCTGCGAAAAAAAATTATTACAGGCAATTCAGCCGAGATACTGCTGGAAATTATTCCAGAAATCCGATCTGGAATTTCTGTTATTGGGACAGGATATTCAGAAACATCTGATGAACTGTCAAGAAATGATTCTGTTCTGTGCAACGCTGTCACAGCATACAGATACTTGCATCCGGCTTGTACAAACCAGCGATGTCCTGGCAGGCATGATGACAGATGCTATGGCAAGTGCGTTGACAGAACAACTCTGTGATGCCGCAGAATTAGAAATTCTTGAAAATTTTAAACAGAAATACGCTACATGGCGATTCAGTCCCGGCTACGGGGATTTCCCATTATCTGTACAGAGTGATATTTTAGCATTATTACAAGCACAGAAAACAACCGGAATCTGTCTGACAGAAAGCAACTTAATGACACCTCGGAAATCCGTCACGGCGATCATTGGCTTATCGGATCAACCTGTGGAGAAAACCCGAAAAGGCTGTACTGCTTGTAATCTTTCCAAAAATTGTCCCTATCGTATGAAAGGAGTCCACTGCAATTGAAAAAATCTGATTTTCAGAAAATTCTTGAAAAACATAAATTTCTGGTTCTTGACGGCGGTATGGGGACAATGCTCCAGGCCGCAGGATTACCACCCGGCGGTATTCCGGAATTGTTGAATTTCACAGATCCGGAGCTGATCACAGAGATTCACAGAGCTTATGTGAATGCCGGTGCAAACGTAGTCTACACCAACACATTCGGTGCAAACCGGCTTAAGATGGCAAAAACACATAAATCTGTACAGAATATTATCAGCACTGCGGTTGCAAATGCAAAACGTTCCGGTGCGGAATATGTCGCCCTGGATATTGGACCAATCGGACAGTTATTAGAACCGACCGGGACGCTGAAATTCGAGGAAGCATATGATATATTCCGGGAACAGATTCTTGCAGGATCTAATGCAGATCTGATTGTATTTGAAACTATGACGGATCTGCTGGAAGTCCGTGCCGCTGTGCTTGCCGCAAAAGAAAACAGCACGAAACCAATTCTTGTTACAATGACATTTGAAGAGAATCAGCGGACTTTCACCGGCTGTGAAATTCCGGCTATGGCACTCACTCTGGAGGGACTCGGTGTGGATGCCATTGGTGTCAACTGTTCGCTTGGTCCTGAGGAATTACGTCCGATTGTGGATAAATTATGCGAATGGACAACACTTCCTGTCATTGTCAAGCCAAATGCCGGTCTGCCTGATCCTGTGACAAATTCCTACAATTTTGATCCGGAAAAATTCGCTTCCTGCTGTGGAAAATTCATTGATTCCGGTGCTGTGATCCTGGGCGGATGCTGTGGTACAACACCAGCACATATCGAAGCCGTTTCCAGAATGCTGAAAACCAGAACACCAATACAGAGAAAGCATTCGATCCCGTCAGCCGTCTGCTCTGCGAATCAGACAATCATCATTGACCAGCCGAGAGTTATCGGCGAGCGGATTAATCCCACCGGCAAAAAACGTTTCAAGCAAGCCCTGATCGAACAGGATATAGATTATATTCTGAATCAGGCAATTCAGCAGATTGATGCCGGAGCGGATATTCTGGATGTCAATGTTGGTCTGCCAGATATTGATGAAATTGCTATGATGCGTACCGCAGTCAAAGCCATCCAGGGAATCACAGACACCCCCTTACAGCTCGATACAACAAATCCCGAAGCACTGGAAGCCGGTCTGCGATGCTATAATGGCAAGCCGATTGTAAATTCCGTCAATGGCGAAGAAGAATCTTTGCAGACGATTTTGCCGTTGGTGAAAAAATATGGAGCTGCTGTGGTTGGTCTGACACTGGATCGAAACGGCATTCCTAAGACCGCTGAGGGCAGATTTGCGATTGCTGAAAAAATCTTGAACCGTGCATTATCCCTGGGAATCCGCCGGGAAGATGTCTATATTGATTGCCTGACACTTACGGCTTCTGCGGAACAGGAAGGTGTGATGCAGACACTGGATGCTTTGCACAGAGTCAAAACAGAATTAGGATTGCATACTGTACTGGGTGTTTCTAATATCTCATTCGGACTGCCGAACCGTGAACTTGTTACCAGAAATTTTCTGACAATGGCACTTTATGCCGGACTGGATCTGCCGATCATCAATCCCAATACAGCAAGTATGATGTCCTGTGTCCGGACTTATAAATTATTGGCGAATATTGATAAGAATGCTGTGGATTATATTGCCCACTACGGTACGGAATCACCGGAAAGCAAGCCTGTTGCCAGTCCTGGCAGTTCTGGAATGACATTAGAATCTGCCATTCTATCCGGTCTGAAATCCGAAGCCGGTAATCTTACAGGAACATTACTGGAATCATCCGAACCGATGCAGATCGTGAATGAAATGCTAATCCCTGCACTGGACAAAGCCGGAGCTGATTTTGAATCCGGGAAGAGCTTTTTGCCACAGTTGATTTCCTCAGCATCTGCCGCACAGGCAGCGTTTGAAGTCATTAAGAATCATCTCTGTAAATCAAATGGTGAATCCGTCAGCCGCGGCACGATTGTACTGGCAACGGTCAAGGGTGATATTCATGATATTGGTAAAAATATTGTGAAAATTCTGTTGGAAAATTACGGCTATGAAGTCATTGATCTTGGCAAAGATGTTCCCTATGAAGCTGTTGCAGAAGCCACAGAACGCTCTCATGCACCATTAGTAGGCTTATCAGCACTCATGACAACGACACTTCCATCCATGGAAGCAACCATTCAATTACTGCATGAACGCTGTCCCTGGTGCAAGACTGTTGTCGGAGGAGCTGTCCTGACGGCAGATTATGCGGAAAAAATCGGAGCAGATTTCTATGCAAAGGATGCCAAGGAAACAGTTGATATTGCAAAACGAATTTTCCAAAACTAGGGGGAATTATGATGCTATTTTATAATTATGATTTCACAGGTGCTTGCATACGGTGAATCAGTTTCTTAAAGGCAGAAAGATCGCCTACGGCAGACTGATCATTTTTTTGCTTATCGCTGTGATTCTTATTGCAGTTGGATGTTTCGGATTCCGGATGCTGAAAATCTATACCGGTGAGCCGAATGCTGTTCCCGATCCGGAAAAATATCCGGTCATGGGTGTGGATGTGTCACGCTACCAAGGAGAAATTGATTGGAATATACTCGAATCCCAGGATGTGCGGTTTGCTTTCATCAAAGCCACAGAGGGCAGTTCGCATCAGGATCCCTGTTTCGCCCTGAACTGGGAGAATATTAAAAATACCGGGATCTATGCCGGCGCATATCATTTTTTCAGTTTTGAGAGTTCTGGTCAGACACAGGCACAGAATTTTATCCAGACAGTCGGCGGACTGGATGACAAGCTTCCTCCTGTCGTGGATTTTGAATTTTACGGGAACTATGCGGAAAATCCTTTGTCCAAATCAGAAACCAGGGAAATTCTTGATTCCCTTCTTGCAGAACTGGAAGAATATTATCATGTCAAGCCGATTATTTATATTACTGCAAAAACGTATTATTATTACATCCTGGGCGGCGGTTACAGCGACTATCCCATCTGGATGAGAGATACTTATACTGAGCCTATGAACCGTTGGAATTTCTGGCAGTATTCCGATCAGGGAAAATTAGACGGCTACGACGGCATCCAGGCGGATCATACAGAAGTCTGCATTGATCTGAATGTTTATCATGCGGATTTTGAAACATTCCTGAAAGAATTTTCACTGCCTGCCAGAGATCCGGAAAATCAGCCTGATACGCAGGAAACTGCGATATATTAATATTTTATTTTTCAAGGAGGTATTTTTTCATGAAATACTATGTTGGCATTGATCTGGGCGGCACAAATATCGTTGCCGCCGTTGTGGATGAGAATTATCAGATTCTCACAAAGGCAAGCACAAAAACCAACAGACCCCGTCCGGCGGAAGAAATCGCTGATGACATGGCAGCTATGGCGATCAAAGCCGTAGAGGATGCAGGTCTCACAATGGATCAGATTGAATGGATCGGTATTGGTACACCCGGTACTGTCAACAGTGAAACAGGTGTGTTTGAGTATTCCAATAATCTGGGATTCAAAAATACGCCCATGGTGGCATACATCCAAAAGCATATTGACAAGCCGATCTATGCGGCGAATGATGCCGATGCGGCGGCTTACGGTGAATATGTCGCAGGTGCGGCACAGGGTGCAAAGAATGCTGTCTGCATTACTCTGGGGACTGGTGTCGGCGGCGGCATCATCATTGATGGAAAGATCTACGCAGGCTCGAATTTTGCCGGTGGTGAGATCGGACATACTGTCATCCAGGTGGACGGCGCACAATGTTCCTGCGGAAGAAAGGGCTGTTTTGAGGCATACTCCTCCGCAACGGGACTGATTCGGATGACGAAAGAAAAAATGGAACTTGTACCGGATTCCAAAATGCATCAGATCACAGCAGAAAGAAATAACAAAGTTTCTGCAAGAACAGCATTCGATGCCATGCGTCAGGGCGATCCAGCGGCAAAAGAAGTCGTTGACGATTATATCAAATACCTGGCTGCCGGGATCACGAACACGATCAATGTTTTCCAGCCGGATGTGCTGTGCGTCGGCGGTGGTGTATGCAATGAGGGCGATCCGCTGTTGCTTCCGATGAAAGCACTGGTAGAAAAAGAAGTCTATACACGCAATTCTGCAAAAAATACGAAAATCGTAATTGCAGAACTCGGCAATGATGCTGGTCTGATTGGTGCGGCATTCCTGGGTGCGGCTGCAAAATAATAAAATTTTAAATAAATAGGATAAGCCTTTCACGAGATGCAATCCGTGAAAGGCTTGTTTGCGGAAGAGGAGTATCAAAAAAATAATGGATAAACGATCTGAAAAAGAAATATTACTATCCAGTCTTGATAAGATCCACACAACGGCATTAGGTGCTAACAGAATATGGAAAAATTTAAGCCTGGATCAGATTGCTGTTCCAGATATAGTCAATTATTGCAAAGAAACAATCCGGCAACCGGAGTGTCTGATCTATCAGAACGGAAAAAATTTCTATTGCGAAACAGGAAATATCCGGCTGACAATCCATGCCGGAAATTTTACAATTATCACAGCACACAAGATCAAATCCCTAAAAAAATAACAGGACTGCAAACAGCCCTGTCGGGAAATAAGAAAAAATCAGAACAATTTTTGTGTAGAACAAAAGAAAGGAGACAACAAAACGAGTGTTACTCATACGGGAGTAGAATCACAAACCGTACGAACACTAGTGTTATGATACCACAAAAAACGGCTTTCGTCAATAGAAATTTGCAAAAAAGCTGTCAAAAATCGAAAAATTTGTGTAATTTGAATAAATTGATTTTTGAAATTATAGCCAAAGTGCTGTTCCTGCAAGTGGAGAATTTGTAACTATTATTTCGGCTCTAAGAAAAAATTGTGCAATATGTGCAAAAAAAACATGATATTTTGTACAAAAAACTTGTTTACAGATTTCCGTTTTTATGGTAAAATAGATATGTCATAAACTGTTTGCTTGTCTTACAGGAAACTATTATTTCCAGGATACGCAGGCAGTACAAAAAATATTTCTTATGGAGGAAATTTTCCAATGGCTAGAAAAATGAAAACCATGGACGGCAATAACGCTGCCGCATGGGCATCTTATCCGTTTACAGATGTCTCTGCAATCTATCCGATTACACCTTCTTCTGTTATGGCGGAAGTCACAGACCAGTGGGCTGCAAAGGACAAGAAAAATCTGTTCGGTGACCCTGTTAATGTCGTAGAAATGCAGTCTGAAGCAGGTGCTGCCGGCACAGTTCACGGCTCTCTGTCCGCAGGTGCATTGACAACAACTTATACAGCTTCTCAGGGCTTGCTGCTCATGATCCCGAACATGTATAAAATCGCAGGCGAACTGCTCCCGAATGTTATTCATGTATCTGCAAGATGCGTATCTTCCCATGCACTGAACATCTTCGGCGATCATTCTGACGTGTATGCATGCCGTCAGACAGGCTATGCAATGCTCTGCTCTTCCAATCCTCAGGAAGTAATGGATCTGGGTGCAGTGGCACATCTGGCAACAATTGAGGGACGTGTACCGTTCCTGCATTTCTTCGATGGTTTCAGAACTTCTCATGAAATTCAGAAAATCGAAGTATGGGATGATGCAGATCTCGATGAGATGCTCAACAAGGAAGCAGCACAGGCATTCCGTGACCAGGCTCTGAACCCGAATCATCCGGTGCTGAGAGGCTCTGCACAGAATCCTGATATTTTCTTCCAGGCTCGTGAAGCATGTAATAAATATTATGATGCACTTCCGGCAGTCGTTGAAAAATATATGGACAAAGTCAATGCCAAAATCGGCACAGACTACAAACTGTTCAACTACTACGGTGCGCCGGATGCAGAACATGTGATTATTGCAATGGGTTCTGTCATGGACACAGTAGAAGAAACGGTAGATTATCTGAACGCAAACGGCGGCAAATACGGTATGATCCGTGTACGTCTGTACAGACCGTTTGTAGCAGACAAACTGGTAGAGGCTCTGCCGGATACTGTAAAGCAAATTTCTGTACTCGACAGAACAAAAGAACCCGGCTCTCTTGGTGAACCGCTGTACCTGGATGTTGTTGCAGCTCTGAAAGACACGAAATTTGATGCTGTCAAGATCTACACCGGTCGTTATGGTCTGGGTTCTAAAGACACAACACCGAATCAGATTATTGCAGTCTTCAAGAATACAGAAAAAAAGCGTTTCACACTCGGTATCGTGGATGATGTGACAAATCTGTCTCTGGATGATTCTTTCAGCCCTGATACAGCTCCGGCAGGCACAATCTCCTGCAAATTCTGGGGGCTCGGCTCTGATGGTACAGTTGGTGCAAACAAGAACTCCATCAAGATCATCGGCGATCATACGGATAAATACGCACAGGCATATTTCTCCTATGACTCCAAGAAATCCGGCGGTGTTACCGTATCTCACCTGCGTTTCGGCGATACACCGATCAAATCTACATATCTGATCAACAAGGCAGACTTTGTGGCATGTCATAACCAGAGCTATATCGACAAATACGACATGGTATCTGACATTAAGCCGGGCGGCACATTCCTGCTGAATACCATCTGGGATGCTGAGGGTCTGGAAAAGAATCTCCCCGGACAGGTTAAGAGATACATTGCACAGAATGATATTAAATTCTACACAGTAAACGGTGTAAAACTCGGTCAGGAAACTGGCATGGGTACAAGAATTAATACAATTCTCCAGTCTGCATTCTTCAAGCTCGCTGATATTATCCCGTTTGAAGATGCTCTCCAGTACATGAAAGACGCTGCGGAAATGTCCTATTCCAAGAAAGGACATGACGTTGTTGAGAAGAACTGGAATGCAATCGATGCCGGCTACAAGGGTCTCGTAGAAGTAACAGTTCCAGAATCCTGGAAAGACGCAGAAGACACACCTATGGGTATGTCCAAAGTTACTTGTGAAAACAAGGCACTTGAGAATTTCGTTAATAATGTTCAGATTCCGTGCAACGCACAGCAAGGCGACAAACTCCCTGTTTCTACTTTTGTGGATCTGGCTGACGGTACATCTCCGTCTGGTTCTTCCGCATTTGAAAAACGTGGCATCGCTGTTACTGTTCCGGTATGGAATCCCGATACCTGCATCCAGTGCAACCAGTGTGCTTATGTATGTCCGCACGCTGTACTTCGTCCGGTAACACTCACAGCAGAAGAGGCAGAAGCAGCTCCGGCATCTATGAAGCTCGCTGCAATGAAACCCGCTATCGGCGATCTGAAATTCGGCATGACAGTTTCCGTTCTGGACTGCACAGGCTGTGGCGTATGTGCAAATATCTGCCCGGCAAACAAGAAAGCAGATACACTCGTAATGAAGCCTCTGGAGACACAGCTCGATCAGCAGGCAGCATTCGATTACGGCACAACCAAGGACATCAAGCCGGAAGTCACTGCGAAATTCACAGAGGCAACTGTCAAGGGTTCTCAGTTCAAACAGCCGCTGCTTGAATTCTCCGGTGCATGTGCTGGCTGCGGTGAAACACCGTATGCAAAACTGATCACACAGCTGTTCGGCGACAGAATGTATATCGCTAACGCAACAGGCTGTTCTTCCATCTGGGGCAACTCCGCACCGTCTACACCTTATACAGTCAACAAGAAGGGCTATGGTCCTGCATGGAGCAACTCCCTGTTTGAAGATAACGCAGAGTTCGGCTATGGTATGTTCCTCGGACAGGAAACACTGAGAAACCGTGTCATTGCCAAAGTTGAGAAAGTTGCTGAATGCGCAAAGAATCCGGAAGTCAAGGCTGCTGCGGAAGAGTTCCTCGCAACCAAGAATGATGGTGCTGCAAATACACCGGCTTCTGAAAAGCTGATTGCTGCAATTGAGAACTGCAACTGTGACGGCGAACTGGCTAAACAGATCCTGGCTGAAAAAGATTACCTCCGCAAAAAATCCCAGTGGATCTTCGGCGGCGACGGCTGGGCTTATGATATCGGCTTCGGCGGTTTGGATCACGTCATCGCATCCGGCAGAAATGTCAATATCATGGTATTCGATACGGAAGTATATTCCAACACAGGCGGTCAGGCTTCTAAGGCAACTCCTACCGGTGCAATTGCACAGTTTGCAGCCGCTGGTAAAGTTGTCAAGAAGAAGGATCTGGCAGGCATTGCTATGAGCTACGGTTATGTCTATGTTGCACATATCGCAATGGGTGCTGACATGAACCAGTGTCTGAAAGCAATCCGTGAGGCTGAGGCTTATGATGGTCCGTCCATCATCATCGCTTATGCACCATGCATCAACCATGGTATCAAGACCGGTATGGCGACTGCACAGGCAGAAGAGAAGAAAGCTGTTCAGGCTGGCTACTGGCATCTGTACCGCTACAATCCGGATCTGAAGAAAGAGGGCAAGAACCCGTTCATTCTGGATTCCAAAGCTCCGAATACAGACGAGTACAAGGACTTCTTAATGGGCGAAGTACGTTACAACGCACTGGCTCGCCAGAATCCGGCTCGTGCAGAAGAGCTGTTTGACAATGCACTTGCCAATGCAAAGGATCGTTACGACTATCTGACAAGACTGGCAGCACTGTACAACGACTAATTTTAATAAATAAAAAAAAAAAATACAGGCAGGGAGCAGCTCCCTGTCTGTTTTTTCATTTTTTCACTTATTTTTCAATGTTACAAATCTCCTGTAATATTTTGCAGCATATGCCTGTGCCGTAGACCACGGATAGCCATAGATCACGGCTGAGCTGTCAATCGTGTCTTCATCATTATAAATTTCACATTCTGCATTTTGAATGATAATAGATTCCAGTGAAGAACAGTCACTAAATGCACCATACTCGATACTTGTGACACTCTCCGGAATTGTGATAGATTTCAGGGAAGAACATCCACTAAATGCATATTTTTCAATATCCATGATACTATCCGGAATTGAAACAAATTTTAAAGCAAAACAGCCAGAAAATGTACTGTTCACGATACTTTCGACACTATCCGGAATAATAATAGATTCCAGGGAAGAACAGCCCCTAAATGCACCTATTCCGATCCATGTGACACTATCTGGAAGAATGATAGACTTCAGGGAAGAACAGTCCGCAAATGCACAATCCCCAATATTTTCAACACTGTCCGGAATCACGATAAATTTCAGGGAAGAACAGTCTGCAAATGCAAATTCCCCAATACTTATGACATTATTTGAAATTGTAACAGATTTCAGAAAAAAGCATCCATTAAATGCATTATTTCCAATTCTTGTGACAGGCATTCCCCCAATTATTTTCGGAATAATAATTTTACTTTCTTTGGATCTGTTGTGACCTGTAATTTCCACACCGACGTTATATTTCATATGCTTATCTCCTAAATAAATCATGATAAAAAGTCCGGCATTCCTTGGATTCACACAGAATGTCGGACTTTATTTTTGCAATCAAGTTTCAGTAGAAACTGGGAAATCTTTCTGTTCCAGCAGATGCACAAGCAATTTCAGAACATTCATAGAATCTGATAATGTGATCTTGCTGTCCTGATCCGTGTCTGCATTTGTCTTACCAGAGTCTGAAATCTTATCAATACCGACATAGACTCTGTTCATAAGAACAACATCCACGATCTCTACTTTGCCGTTTTCATCCGCATCACCCCAGAGAATCTCAGGATCATCAGAACCGGTAGACCCCTGTGTATCGTCTGTGGGTTTGGGTTCAGTGGGTTTCGGATCAGACTGCCCTTTCACTTCGCCGTAGACAATGCCGCATCCTACGGTAGACATGTAGAGCTTGCCAAATTCGTTCATGTCGCCGACAATGAAATTGCCGTTGCCTGTACCACCATAGATATGCTCTGTATTGATACAAATCCAGGTCTTGCCGCCGTCCGTAGAACGATAGATCCCCTCCGGATCGGACTCTTCTGGCTTACCGTACATGTAGAGTGCATTCAGATCGCCTGCTTTTTCGGGTGCACCATAGCCGATTGTCTTGCAGTAAAATACATCAGATTTTTCAACTTTTGTTCCGCTTTCTGTGATGATATATAACCCGTTCCAGCCTAAAGCCATAGCAAGGGTATCTTTTGTAATATATGCCAGATCACCTGTATGGTCGCATTCGTCATATTTGTCAACAACAGTCTTACTGAATGTTGCACCATAGTCTGTGCTGATATAAAAATCATACTGTGCATCATCAAGCGTCGGCTCTTTTTTGGTTGTATCAGAAGACCAGTAAGAATTATATTTAATTCCTGAACCGTAAACAATTGCAGGATTTTCCGGATCAACAAGCGGATAGGTTGTCTTGGAACCTTCCAGTCCAGTGGATTCATTCCAGGTTTTGCCGAAATCGTCTGTATAAACAATTGCAGCATTGTCACTGCTTGCTTTGATAAAACGATATGTCTTTTCATCTAATTTTGTAATGGCAATTTTTCCGCCGCCATTCGGGACTTGTAAATCTTCCCACGTTTTGCCGCCATCAAGACTATAATAGCCTTTTGCATCATGTTCACCGACACGAGCCATGACTTTTGTATCAGCCGGACAATAGGCAATTGCAGAAGTCGAGCCAATGTTAGGCTGATACTGCTGCGGAATTTTATCGGGACTTTCATGAATAAAGCCATCATAGTCGCCGATTACAGAATAATTCAGACCACCTGGGACACTGACAAAATCCAGTGCAACAACTTCTTCAACGCCATCCGGCTGGAAGTAGAACTGCACACCTTTTTCATCCCAGACATTGTCACAGACAAAGACACCGTTACCGGAAGTCATCAGGATTCTATTGGTGTCTCTGGGATCTAAAAGAATACCGCTGCCCCAGTGGCATGCTTTTCCGTAGATCCAGTCATAGCCGTTTATATCAATCGGATTGGAAACAAATTCTTTGTGAGAGCCGTTTTCATCATAGATTGTCTCGCCCTGTCCGGGAGTAATATTCTGCCATGTTTCGCCGCCGTCTGTGGAACGATAGAAATAATCGCCCCATGCAACGCTGCCGTCTGTCCATTCTTCTTCATACCACTGATCCGACCACACACCGCAGGTTCTTGCCAGAAGTCTGTCAGGATTTTTTTCATCTGCTTCAATCATACCGATTGCACTAGTGAGATCTGTAAACTGTGTGACTGTGCCTGCTTTGGTATCATATTTGTAAGCACCGCCAGCAGCTCCAGCGAATGCAAGTCCTGCAATATACGTAAAGAAGAGATTACCATGCTTGTCGCTTGTAATTGAGCAGGGATAATTCTCATTCGGGAGGTCTGCACTCAGTTCTGTAAATTCGTCTTTGTCCACATCCGCTACATGGATGTTCGTCTGCCCTGTCACAGAAGTGCCGACATAGACTTTTCCGTCTTCAATCAGAATACAGCCAATGCCGTTCTGCTGATTATAGCCATTTTCGCCTTTATCTTCAGAGCCACGGACAATATGATCTGTCCAGGAAGGATATTTCAAAGAATACTGGAACAAGCCCAGATCATCATAGCCGATAACCGGATTCCAGGTCTTACCGCCGTCCGTGGATTTGATCAATGCGGATTTGCCGGCAGTCACGTCACCACCTGCATAGATCACATCCGGATTATCCGGATCAATGGCAATCGGCTCAATGCATTCACGACCATCACCGTTGCCATGTATCTGAATATGCTCTGTCACATCGGACTCTGTGAATGTTTTTCCACCGTCCGTTGTTTTGAAAATAACAGTCTTTGCACCTGAGAAATACGCACAGCCACAGAGAAAATAGACTGTATCATCATCCGTAGGATCAATTGCCATGCCTTTGACACTGAGCAGACCTCTGTCAGCCTCTGTCAGAAATCCGAACAACTGCTCCCACTTGGAAGTTTCATAGTTCCATTTATAAGCACCGCCAACGTCTGTTCTCAGATACATTTCTTTCTGTCCGGTCACAATGCCAGAGACGAAACCGCCGCCGCCGACACGCAATGTCCCCCAGGAATAGCTGTCTTCTATAGAATCCGTTGCATCTGCCACTGTATTAGGCAGGAGCATAGCAGAACTGAACAGCATGGAAACACTCAAAGCCATAGCGGCTGCTTTTTTCCAGATCTTCATTGAAAATTCCTCCTCAAAAAATTAATATTAATTTTATTTTACTATATTCTATGAAAAAAATCAAGGGGATTTCAAAAAAATCTGATAAAATCACAGATTTCTGCACATTCTAATATCAGGAAGCAGCAAGAAAACAGGATCTTTGTTAGTTTCTGGAGATTCTGAGAATTATTTTTCAGAAAATTTTTTCAAAAACTAATGACAAATCCAGATTTCTGTGCTATAATAAAATGACATGAGTCCTGAAATTTTAATTTTTAAATTCCAGAAAGAGGTAAATTCTATGGCACAGTCAAAAAAAAAGAAAGCTGACAGAACATATGCCGTATTCACGCTTTTGATGCTGAGCGTTGTTCTAGTGTTCGCATTTGGTTTGATGATCGGCAAACAGAATGTAATGCAGGCAGAAACTGTTCAGAAATCCATGACAGTTCAGAAAGAAACAGAAAATCCAGATCCGAATGCAATTCCGGCACAAGATGATGATCGGGATCAATCCGAAACCAACTCAACTCCTGAAAAAAATACGTCTGAATTGAAACGAGCAACAAATTTCTGGAGTATGGATCCGCATATTTATCTGCGTGTCAATCATGAAAAGCAAATAGATTTGGGCAGCCGGAAAGACATATTTGATCCATCTGATGCAGTCTACACGATTGATGATAATACGATTGCTTCTGTGAGTGAATCTGGTATGCTGACAGGACTGACCAAGGGCGAATGTACTGTATCTGTCACCCTCGGCGAAGAAATTCTCCAGATCCCTGTAACCATCCGGGAATTGATTATACAGGACGGATGCACATATGTAGACGGCATTCTGGTTGCAAACAAGAGCTATGGAATGCCGGCGACCTATGATCCGGGTATGCTCCCAGAAACCGCAGAAGCCTTTGCCAAATTACAGGAAGATGCAGAAGCACTAGGACTGAATATCTATATGGGGTCAGGCTACCGCAATTATGAACACCAGGTCAGAGACTATGACAGCATGTGTGCCGCCTACGGCGAAGAGTACGCAAGCATGGTCTCCGCAAGGGCAGGCTATTCTGAGCATCAGACAGGCTACACGATCGACTGCAATACAATCAATAATGATTTTGCAGAAACACCCGAAGGGCAGTGGCTTGCCGCAAACTGCCATAACTACGGCTTTATCGTGCGTTATCCGCTCGGAAAAGAACAAATCACAGGCTATGACTATGAATCCTGGCACATTCGCTATGTCGGAGTAGATGCCGCAACGGAAATCTACGAGCAAGGTTTGACACTGGAAGAATATCTTGATGTAGAATCTGTTCCGGAGACAACAGAACCGGAAGTCACAGAAACAAAACAGATGCCGGAAGTCATCTCTGAACCGCAGCAACCAGACAATGCAGAATTTGTAGATGCACCAGCAGATGCTCCGATCTGAATTAATTCTAGCAGTCTTGACAAATTCTAAAATTCATGCTATAATAAATTCAGCAGATTATCTAAATTTTACAGCATAACAGGAGGTTTTTTTATGAAAGATCTATGCCGAATGATCGGACTGCTCACTGCGTCCATTCTGACAGTATGGGCAGTATTCCGTCTTGCAGATCGTTTTTCCAGACGATTCCGGAAAAATTATATCACAATCGAAAGTGAACATGTGCATATCTGAAAAATTTTAAGGAATAGAAGAATTGAAAAGTGAGGTGTTTTCATTGTGGCAAGTTGCCATTATCGGTGCAGGGCCTGCCGGATTGACAGCAGGTCTGGAACTGCTCCGGCAAGGTAAAAATCAGTATCATGTGACAATCTACGAAGAAACCGGCGTTGCAGGAGGTATTTCCAGAACTGTCAATTATAAAAATAACCGGATGGACATTGGCGGTCATCGGTTTTTCTCCAAAAATCAGCAGGTAATGGACTGGTGGGGCGAATTGATGCCCTTTCAGGGCGAGCCGTCCTATGATGATATTCAATTAGGACGCAAGAAGAAATTAATTCCCGGTGGTGCCGATCCGGAACAGACAGATAGAGTCATGCTTATAAGAAACCGTGTTTCCAGAATTTATTATCACAAAAAATTTTTTGATTATCCGGTTTCCCTCAAATGGGACACACTCAAGAATATGGGTTTTGTGACGACCATGCAGGCAGGTGCAAGCTATTTGCAGGCAACGGCATTAAAAAAACCGGAAAATTCCTTGGAAGATTTCTATATCAACCGTTTCGGAAGAAAATTATATTCCATGTTCTTTGAAGGATACACAGAAAAACTCTGGGGACGGCATCCCTCGGAGATCTCCGCTGACTGGGGCGCACAAAGAGTCAAGGGCTTATCCGTCAGAGCCGTTCTGGAAGATATGTTCCGGAGAGTGACTGGCATACAAGACCCATCTAAAAAAGAAACTTCCCTGATCGAGGAATTTTATTATCCAAAATACGGACCAGGACAGCTCTGGGAAACGGTACTGGAAGAATTTCAGAAACTTGGTGGAGAAATAATATTCCATGCCAGTGTAAAACGAGTCACAACGAACAGCAGAAATCTCGTGGAATCTATTACTTATCAGAATACAAAAACAAAAGAATTGCGGGAAATCCCCTGTGATATTCTGATTTCTTCGATGCCTGTCAAAGATCTGATCGCAGGTATGAATGATGTCCCGGAATGGGAATCAGAAATCGCCGCAGGGCTGCCATACCGAGATTTTGTGACAATCGGCTTACTGGTAGACCGTCTGGAACTGGAAAACAAGACGGATATTCCGACACTGGGCAATATTGTGCCAGATTGTTGGATCTATGTCCAGGATACCGGAGTGAAACTCGGCAGAATCCAGATTTTCAATAACTGGTCACCCTATATGGTACAGAATCCAGCACAACAAGTTTGGATCGGACTGGAATATTTCTGCCAGGAGGGAGACAGATTCTGGAATCTGACCAATCAGCAGAGTGCAGTCTTTGCCGTGAAAGAACTCCGGAAAATGGGCATTCTTAACAAAGGCGCAAAAGTTTTTGCTTATCACAAGGAAAAAGTCAAAAAAGCATATCCGGCATATTTCGATACTTACGAACACATGGATGAATTAATCCAGTATCTGAACCAGTTTGAAAACCTCTACTGTGTGGGACGCAACGGACAGCATCGCTATAACAATATGGATCATTCCATGATTACATCATTTGAGACCGTAAAAAATATTCTCACGGGAAACACAGATAAATCCAATATCTGGAATATTAATACAGAACAGTCCTATCACGAAACCAGTTCCGGAGAGCCGGAAGAAAGCGCACCAGAAACATGACAGATTCAAAATTTTCAAAACTGACAGGAAAACTAAAAACATTTCTTCCAGTGCTGAAATTTTCAGCAAGCATCGGACTGCTCGCATTTGTAATTATCCTGATCGGCTATTATACGCTGTTTCCGTCCAGAGGCAGTTTTCATTCTGATACAACAGATACAATCATGTGGGCAGAAGCGACTTGCGATGCCGGAAAGATCTTTAATCCAGATTTTGCCTATGCCTGTCTCCTGCCGTTCGGCACAAGTCTAATCATGTCACTGCTGATTCCGATTACAGGCGTTTCCATGACAACGCATGTATTTGGTATGTGTATTTTCTTCCTGTTATTCACAATTTCAATGATCTGGATGCTTCGGCAGATGCACTGGAGCTGGGGCTGGATTTCTGGAGCTATCTTCAATGTACTGATGATCTGTTCCGGAAGTACAAAACTCCGGGAGATTTTTTGGGGACACACGATCTATTACAGCCTGGGTGTATTATTTCTTTTTGTAGGACTAGGGCTTGTATTTCATCGGATGAATCTTATAGAAACAGAAAAACTGAAACGGAATAAAAAAACACTAATTTTCACAGTTATTGATACTATCTTGATTTTTATCTGGCTGATTCTCACATGCAGTGACCAGATTATTGCCGTTACAATTTTTGCAGTGCCAGTCATTGCAGCCGTATTCTGTGAGCGTTTTCTGGACAGGACTACAAAATTATGTACTTTCCGCAATTTGGATACTTTATTGCTGATCATCATCATGTCCCTCGGAATGTGTATTGGCTATCTGCTTACCAATTGCCTTGCCGGAGATATTACAGCAGGCTATCAGGAATCTTACTCTTCGTATTCTGACATGAACACCTGGATCGGCAATCTGCTTAAATTCCCGACAGCATGGGTGTCACTTCTGGGTGCAGAGGCAGCTGAAAACGATCCTTTGATGAGTGTTGCCAGTATCCAATCATTATTAATTATTGTCATGGGAATGATTTTACTCATTCTCCCTGTGATTGCCTTGTGCTGTTATTCCAAAATCCAGGATAGAAAATTAAAAATCCTGATTCTGACATATTGGTTCATGACCGGATTAATCCTGCTTGGCTATGTAGTGGGCAGATTATCTGTCGCAAACTGGAGATTATCACCAATTGTTGCAATGTCTGTTATTGTTTCTGCCGCATTTCTGCGTTGGGCAGTCTCACAGGCAGATCTGAAACGAATTTCTATTTTATTATCCGTCCCGATTTATATTGTCTCCTGTCTGCATGTCTTTACAATCGCAGGAATGCCCATGGACAACACTTCTGAGAATATTCTGTATCAACTGGCAGAACAACTGGAAGATCTGGATTTGAGCTATGGGTATGCGACATTCTGGAATGCCAATGGTCTGACGATTGTGTCAGATTCCAGAATCCAGTGCCGTGATATTGACATCAATGAGGAAGGATTCTACAAAAGATATTATTATCAGAGCAATGTGACTTGGTATGAAGATCAGCTGGGTCAGGAAAACTATTTTGTACTGATGACGGATTTAGAAGCAGGCTTGGTGACGAACGGCAATCCGCCGATTGCACAACAGCCGCATGAAATAATCTATCTGGATTTACCGGATTTTGAAGAACACTATCAGGTCTGGATTTATTCTGAAAATATTTTTTAAACAACAAAAACAGCTTTCGCAGGAAATTTCCCGAAAGCTGTTTTTATACTTACTCAAAAAATGGCGGTGCAGTCTCAAACGGCATAATATCAATTGGTGCAGTCTGTGGTGCTTCCTGTGTGAGATCCTGTGGCAGGTCGCCATCCTGTGTTGGATCCTGAATCGGTGCAGTCTGAATATCTGGCTCTGTCACCTGTGGTTCTAAAAATTCTGTTGGTTCTGTAACAGGTTCTGTTATCGGCTCTGTTGCAGGCGGAACGGTCTCTGTCACAATCACAATTGTTGTTTCCGGATTGCTTGCATAAAAAATCCGGAGCTTTTCTTCTCCGCTCAGATCAAATACTTCTCCAGCAGCTTTGTTCAGCTCCACGATCTGACCATTTGCAAAATCATAATTCTGAACAGCCTCTGTATAGTAATTTGCATTTGTCAGACCCAAAGCCTCCAGCTCTTCTTCATACTGCATGAGAGATTTGCCCTGATAATCAGGAAGTATGATAGAAGCAGGACCCTGGCTGACGGTTACTTTTACAGTCGAACCACTCTGGAACGGCTCTCCTGCTGGTACTGCCTGATCAATAATAATTCCGGCTTTGTACAGATCATTATACTCATAAACAGGATCTAAATACAACCATCCGTCCGCTTCCAGCCTTTGTTTCTGAATCTCATAGTCTGTCCCGATGAGAGGCGGCATCTGACTGTCGCCAGCCTGTTCTGTTTGTTCGGGAGATTCCGTATCGGATTCTGTCACAATATTATTTTCTGTTACAGTCTCTGTCGTTGTTGTTGTTTCTGAAGACTGATTCTGAATTGTAACAGAACCGGAACGCATCATGCTGAACACAATAATCATGATGATCAGCAGGACACATAACAGCATGATGACAAACATCAAAGGCGTTTTGACACGTTCAATGATATTCTCCGATGCCTGGATTTCCTTTCCATGCATATCAGATTGTTTTGCTGGAATATCCTGTTTCTGCGAAATTTTGTGAACAGGATCCGTCAAAGCCGGGACAGGAATACTTTCTGTTCTATATTCTTCCTGTTCAAATAACTGTGTCACAAGCTCTGTCACTGTCTGTGTCCTCGCAGTGGCATCCAGGCACATGCCTTTCATGATCGCCCGTGAAACACTTTTTGAGATATTCGGGTTCATTTCGTAGGGTTCACGCAGATTATCATTTTCAATCCGGCTTGTGGCTTCTGTCGGCATACACCCTGTCAGAATCCGGTACAGTACCGCACAGATCGCATAGACATCTGTAAATGTCCCCTGTTTTGCACCTGGTGTATACTGTTCCGGTGCAGCGTAGCCATGAAAGATCTCACTTGGCAGTTCCAGATGCACTGTCCGGACTGCATAAATGCTGAATCCGCATAGTCTCAGTTCCCCTTTGGGTGTCACATAGATCGTATCAGGACTGATTGCCCTGTGGACTACATTATGATTATGCATCAGACTAAGCGTTGTAAAGAACGTCGGGAACAGCTCAGAAACCTGTTTCCAGGTCAGTTCTCCGGCGTTATCTTTGAGATATTCTACTAACTTGATGCCCTCAAGATATTCATAGACAACATAAGTTGTATTATTTGCACAGATGATATCCAGTGTCGGATTAATATGCGGCAGATTTCTCATCTTGGCAAGGCTTTTATTCAGCTCTGTGAACTCAGCCATCAAGACCTTATACTGTACAAGTTTTTCAGGATAAACACTGATTGTAGCTCGTCCACGGATACGTTTACAAAGTCCGACAGGCATATATTCCCGGATCAGGACTTTACAGCCGATTGCCGAACTATAACCAATATAATTTGCGCCCTCGCTGTTATGTCCGATTTTGACACCAAGCATATATCTGCCTTTGAGTTCCGTGCCAGGCGGTGCATAATCCGCATCATAGGGTGTATCTTCTTCATAACCGCAGTGGGGACAGATCCTGAATCTTTCAGGTTTCAGCTCCATACAGTGATAACAGCGGTTTTTTTCTTCCACCGGATCGCCTCCTTTCTGAATGATCTAAAATTCCGAAAGCAAAACAAAAAATATTATTTTCACTCTCACTTTATTTTAACAGTTTCAGGCGAAAATGTCAACCTTTTTGAAGATTTCCCAAGAAAATCCTTCGAAAATTGTATTTAATTTGTAATTATCTTTTATCATTCTGCAATATTTCCAAGATGAATCAAATTCCGGGAAAGCATTTCCTGTGCAGCTAACAAAATGCTGATTCTTGCACTGTGCCAGCTCAATCCGCCTTGCATCCAGACAGCATAAGGTTCTCTCAAAGGTGCATCTGCAGAGAGTTCAATCGAAGCCCCATTTGTGAATGCACCTGCCGCCATGATTACCTTGCTGTCATAGCCGGGCATATCCCAGGGTTCTGGTGTCACATGTGCATCCACAGGAGAACCTTTCTGAATGCCCTGACAGAATGCAACTAAATTTTCTGGTGTTTCTAATGCAATTGCTGTGACAATATCGCCCCTGGGAGCATTTCTTGCAGGTGTGCAGTGAAATCCCAGTGCTGTGAATAATTCTGATGCAAAACAAGCTGTTTTCAATGCATTTGCCGTCACATCCGGTGCAAGATACAATCCCTGGAACAGCTCCCGGTTCATCCCGAGTGTACAGCCGACTTCTTTTCCAAGTCCCACACAGGTCAAACGATAGGCACATAATCTGACAAGATCAGACTTTCCGGCGATATAGCCGCCCGTCCGGGCAATGCCGCCGCCTGCATTCTTGATCATAGAGCCGATGATAATATCTGCCCCTACCTGCGGCGGTTCAATTTCTTCCACAAATTCTCCATAGCAGTTATCTACCATGATAATCGCTTCCGGATTTGCTTTCCGGATGACCTGACACATTTCGGCGATTTCTGAAACCGTAAATGCCACCCTAAGAGAGTAACCTCTGGAACGCTGAATATAGGCAATTTTCGCTCCGGCAATATTTTTTCTCACAGATTCCAGATCTACTTTGCCATTTTGATCCAGATCAATAA
Organism: uncultured Ruminococcus sp.; assembly: GCA_947175975.1. Taxonomy (GTDB): domain Bacteria; phylum Bacillota; class Clostridia; order Oscillospirales; family Ruminococcaceae; genus UBA3855. Next base: position 8,726 of record CAMWOX010000002.1, on the reverse strand, counting down.
TCTTATGTGTTACTTCGAAATCTTTCAGTGATCCGTTACCCGAATTGCCCGTAATGCCAATTACTTCATGAAGTGTATCATAAGGTGTTCCTGTCACAAATACAATCTGATCTCCAGGACGCAGTAAGCCAAATAATGCCACACTCAGGGCATGTGTTCCGGAAACAAAATTATGTCTGACCAACGCATCCTCCGTACCGAGTACCTGCGACCAGACCTGATCCAGTACATCCCTGCCGAGATCGCCGTAGCCGTAGCCGGTACTGATTCCGAAACAAGCTTCACTGACTCTCTGGTCTGCAAAAGCTTTCAATACTTTTGCGGAATTATATGCTGCTGTTTTTTCAATCTGTGCAAAGCATTCCTTGCAATTGGATTCTGCTTTGTCAGCCAGTTTCTGCAATTTTTTGTCAATCTGAAAAAAATCTGACAATTCACGCATTTCCAAGTAATCCTTTCATGATAATAGTATTATTTTTCTCCGGTTCGCAGTGTTCGAGTACAAATTCTTCTGCAACCGGCACAAAGCCGATTTCCTGATAGAAACTCCGCCGGATGTCCAATGCATACAGTACAGCCGTTTTATCCAACTGTGCAAGCCAGCCTGCAAGCCATCTCAGAAACATCCGGGCATGTCCCAGTCCCCTTGCTTCAGGACGTGTAGCAACCTGTCCGATCAGAACATGATTCTCAATATCAAATAACATACTTGCTGTTGTACTATTCTTATAAGTCAGCACATGACTGATTCCATGACGGCATCTATGAGAAGTATCTGTCAGCCACAGTGCATAATCCTGCAAGTGCGGAAAACCTGCCTGTAAAATCTGATAGACCTGTTCCAGATCCGGGTTGAAATCAATACATGCTTCCGCCTCTTGTGCCTGCAATAAATTTTCTTCTCCTGGTTGGAGCTGAAATGTCGTCCGGTGCAGCGGCATATACTCCGGCAAAAATTCGCATAATTCTCCTACAAGATCAGATTCAATCCGGAATGGCTGCATCATCCGGAGCAACAATGCCAGATCGGCTATTTCGCCCGGATCAGTATTCATTGTCAGAACAGTACTATTAAATCTTAATAAAATACCTGCTGCACCGACCTGATAAAATTCGCAGAAATCATAATCCAGACCATAAGCCTTATAATACGCATAGATATTGCGTCCTCTCCAGCTCTGACACAAAAGCGAAACATCCAACTCCTCCGGATCTGTTATTTTTCTGATCATAGCTCATGCATCCGTTCGAGCATCTTTTCCGCCAGGAGATAACTCTGTTCCATGTCACTGATCTGTGCCATACAATAAGGAGAATGCAAGTATCTGCATGGAATCGAAATCGCCAGAGTGCGGACACCTGTTCTGGAAACATGCACAGAACCAGCATCATTGCCGCCTGCGATTCTGGTTTTGGTCTGACAGGGAATGTTTAATATTTCAGCCTGTTCAAAAGCCATTTTATATAATTCTTTATCATAGATCGTTGCTCTGTCCATGAAAGACACAACCGGACCTTTTCCCAGGCAACAGACTCTGTCAGCCCCAGTCACACCATCCAGATCTCCTGCCGTAGTTGTTTCCAGAATCAGTGCAAAATCCGGATTAATGGCATAGCTAGCAGTCTTGCTTCCACGCAGTCCGATTTCCTCCTGGACAAAAAAGCAGAACCAGGTATCATAGGCGATCTCGCCCTGCAACATTTTCAGCATACAGGCACAGCCAAAACGGTCATCAATTGCTTTGGAAGAAACCCGGCTACCGCCGCCGAGTGTTACCCATCTGCTCAGAAAATACACAGCATCACCTGGCAGAATTGAAAGATCTGCTATTTCTTCCCGGTTTTTCGCACCAAGATCCAGAATCAGATCTTTTTTGTCTGGTTTTTTCTCCCGGTTTTCCGGATTCAAATTATGCACAGCTTCACAGCCAACAACACCATAACCAATATCGGGAATCTGCATGGTTCTGCCAATAACAACATCCGGATCAATTCCGCCAACTGTATCCAATGCACATCTGCCATCCGGCAGAATATCCCGGACAATCAGTCCGACTTCATCCATGTGTGCGCCGATCATGACAGTATGTGCTGCTTTTTTTCTGCCTTTTTTATGCACTAATACATTACCGAGACTATCTGTCCGGCACTCAAGAATCCCTGGAAAATCCTTGATTTTTTCCAGCAGATAATCCCGTACAGCCTGTTCCACACCGGAAGTACCGCAGACTGCACATAATTCTTTCAAATATGCTAACAAATCAAAAACTCCTTTTAAAAAACTTTAATCATTCAGAATCCCTTTCAGGAATGCCGCAAGCAATTTGCCTGTGTTTTTTACATCATTCACATCCACGACTTCCACAGGTGTATGCATATAATATAATGGAATTGACACCGTACAGGTCTCTACACCATCCCGGCAGACTGCAAAATCATCCGCATTTGTACCTGTCCTGCCATTCATGACTTCATACTGATAGGGAATCTTTTCATGAATCGCATGCGCAACAAGTTCCTGTGACAGACCTCTGTCTAGAGACGGAGAAAATCCAATCATTGCACCCTCTCCAGCTTTTCCTGTCTTACAGAGTTTGCCGTCTCCTGCAAATGACACATCCACAGCGAGTGCAATATCCGGATTAATTGAAAAACAGCCTGTTTTTGCACCGCATCCGTTGACTTCCTCTCGATTGGAAAATAACACTGTCACTTTGCAGTCCAGATCTTCCTGCCAGATCTCATCCAGTGCATAGAAAATAGCAGCCATGCCAGAACGGTCATCCAATGCCGGCGAACTAAATCTGCCACCTGCCAATTCTCCGGTGTAGCCACAGAATGTGACGCTGTCTCCGATTGAGACAAACTCACGGAGACTTTCAGCGTCATAGCCGGTATCAATTCTGACCTGTTCTATTTTCTGGACTTTTTCCTCACCGGATGCCAGATGCGGCGGCAGTGTGGAAATAATTCCATAAATACTCTTTGTACCATGAATACATACCCGCTGTGCCGGAAACCATCTCCGGTCAAGTCCACCGACATTCCCGACTGTCACGAATCCATCATCTGTGATACTGGTGACAATCAATCCCACTTTATCCATGTGGGCATCCAGCAGAACATGCCAGGCATTTGGATTCTGATTTCCCAGTGATCCAATCACATTGCCGTTTTCAATCCGGGCATCCGGACAGTATTTCTTCAGCTTTTTACGGGCAGTCTTTGAAATATCCGACTCATCGCCGGAAATGCCATTCTCCTGGCATAACACTGTCATTAATTTTTTCAGTTCTTTTTTATTCATGATTCTGAAAGTCCCCCTACTAAATTTTTAAAATGCTGTCCCCGGACTTCAAAATTCGGATACCAGTCAAAACTTGCACAAGCCGGAGAAAGCGTGACAATATCGCCGGATCTTGCTTCTCTGTATGCTGTTGACACAGCCTCTTCCATGGAATTTACACGCAATATTTTCAATTTCCCAGGATCATAATTTCCAGAAGATGTAATGGCTTTCTGGATTTTATCCGCTGTTGCCCCCATCAGAATCAGTAATTTAACTCTGTCGCAGACAGTCTCTGCCATTGGTTCAAACGGAATTTTTTTATCATAGCCACCAGCAAGCACAATAATTTTCTGGTCAAAACTTTTCAGTCCTGCAAGCACCCTTGTGGGACTTGTCGCAATGCTGTCATTGTAATATTTTACGCCGTTGACTTCCCGGACAAATTCAATACGGTGTTCTACACCGCCAAAATTTTCAGCAACCCGGACAATCTGATCAATTTCTACTTCACCCCAGAGTGCGGCAATCACACCAAGAAAATTCTCGACATTGTGCATACCGGGAATCCGGATCTGATCTTTGTGCACCACAGGTATGATTGCATGATTCTCGATATAGCAGAGCATACCATCATCCCGGAGATACGCTCCCCGTTCCGGAATTGTCTGTCGTGTGAACCAGTTTAATTTTCCTCGGACAAGATTTTGTAAATCCCTTGTTCCCTGATTATCATAATTCAGAACCGTTCTGGAGAATGCATTCTGATGCAAAATCAGATTTGTTTTGGATTCTGTGTATTCTTCCATTGTACCATGTACGTCCAGATGATTCGGCGTAATATTCGTAATCAATGCCACATCCGGGGATTTTCGCATGGAAATCAGTTGGAAACTGGATAATTCTACCACAGCAACATCATTTTCGGTGATTTCTTCAATCAGCGGCAAAAGTGCCTTACCGATATTACCGCCCTTGTAGACTTTCTTTCCAGAAGCTTCCAGTATCTCAGCAATCAACGTAGTTGAAGTTGATTTTCCATCCGATCCCGTCACAGCATAGATCTTACAGGGACATAAGTCAAAAAATACTTCCATTTCCGAAGTAATCACGACACCAGCCTGTCTGGCTTTCGTCAATGCCGGATGATGGAAATACATGCCAGGTGTACGGAATACAATATCAAAATCTGTGAGCGAATCCAGGTAATGCTCACCCAGGATAAACTTTACACCCAATGCGGATAATTCGTCATAAACAGCCTGAAACTGCTCTGCATTTCTCTTATCACAGACTGTAATTTCTATTTGTTTTTCACGGAATTTCCGGATCAGCTCCGTATGACTCACACCTGTTCCGATAAATGCAACACGTTTTGCCTGAAGCATCTTAAAAAAATGTTCTGTCTTCATCTAAAAATACCCTCCTGAAAAAATAATCTTATTATTCATTATAGCAGATTGCTGTGTAAAAATCAATCATTTCAGGAAAAAATCTGAAAATTCTTGACAACTGACGGATTTCATGTTATGATAAAGAAAATGATCACTTTCCATAGAAAAGAGATGAATACCATGAGAGTATGTGCCGGACAATGCCGCTATCTGCTGTGTATCTATCATCTGGAGCATGAACTGTCCAGAATCCGCTGTGTGGATGTTGCCAGAAGTCTCAATGTGACACGTCCCAGCGTCAGCAAAATGATGAAATGCATGGTGGAAATGGATCTTGTCTATCCGGATTACTGCGAATCTGTCAAACTGACTGCCAAAGGCAGAGAAGTTGCAAAGCAGTTCAATACAGACTATGACCTGATTTATTTATTTTTCCGGAAAATCCTGCGTTTGCCGCCGGATGAAGCAAAAGACCATGCCTATTTGTTTTTATCTACATTTCCGGAACACACAATCAAGAAACTTTGCAGCTCTACGAGCAGAACTCTGGAGCAGGCAAATCACAGAAAGAAATAATCTGACAGGAGGAATTTTTATGCCATTTATTAACGTCAAGACCAATCAGCCTGTTTCCAAGGCACAACAGGAAGCTGTCAAAGCAGGTTTAGGAAAAGCCATTACTGCTCTGCCCGGCAAATCCGAGCAATGGCTCATGGTATCGCTTGAACCGGATGCGATTCTCTATTATCAGGGATCAGATGCACCAGCAGCAATGATTCAAGTACAGATCTGCGGTGCAGTTTCTTCCCCGGCTTCTGAGAATCTGACTGCCCGGATCTGTGAACTGATTCAGGCAGAACTAAACATTCCCCAGAACCGGATTTATATTAGCTATTTCGGCACACCCGACTGGGGATGGAATGGAAATAATTTCTGATTGCAAAAAAATCAGCCCTGATCTCTGTGATCAGGGCATTTTTTATTATTCTTTCTCAGAATCTGTATCATCCATGAGATCTGCTGATTCATCCAGTGCTTCGTTGGCATCATCCATCACAGCATCCATAGCATCTACTGCTTTTTCTGTTGCTTCAGAAATAATCTCCTTGACTTCCTCCACAACTTCCTCAGCGGCATCCGCCATCTCGTCAAGCATGTCCTCTTCTTGAGACTCCTCCGGGAAATCCACATCCAGATCATCCGGTGTGCAGTTATATACATCATTCATGAAATCGTCATCATCAAAATCACTGCTGTCAAAGCGCATTCTGTTCTTTTTACGGCTTCTCTGCAATACAAGCAGAACAGCGGTTGCTGTCGCAACAGCAGTTGCAACGATCACACCGATGAGTTTCAAATTTTTCATAAATTTTCCTCTTTCTCCGCAGAATCAGTAAAAATCAATCCGATTGCAATATTAGCAGAGTATCTGCGGTTCTCTGCAAGTGATTACAAGTTTATTATAACATATTCTTTCCCGAATTTCAATAGTATTTCTAAAATTTCAGAAAATTTTCACATGTTTTTTGTCAGATACATCAAAATAGCAAGTGCTGCTGTGGGAGCTGTTTCACAACGTAGAATCCGGTTACCAAGCCAGACAGAGCAGAATCCTGCCGAAACAGCTTCCTTGGCTTCCTCCGGGGAGATACCACCCTCACTGCCAATGAAAAGCGAAATTTTTTTCTTTCCCGGCACAAGTGCCTGCTCAAAACGCATGCCGCCTTGCTGTTCATAGAGCATGAGATTCAGATCTTGTTTCTGAGAATCTGCAAGCATTTCTTTCCAACTGATCAGATGCTTTACTTTCGGAATCATTCCCCTGCCAGACTGCTTTGCCGCAGAGAGTGCAATTTTTTGCAGTCTCTGCCTTTTTTTTTCAAAATCCGAAACAGAGGGTCTGGCAATGCATCTTGTAGTTAAAACAGGAACAATTTCAGAAACACCCAGCTCCACAGATTTCTGAATAATCTCTGCAAGCTTGTCCTGTTTCGGCATTGCCTGATAAAGCGTCACAGAAATATCCGGTTCAGAAACGCATGGTGTAATCCGGACAGGATGCAGGAATATTTCAGTTTCTGTCATCCGGATAATTTCGCACGCATAATCCATTCCACCCGAACAGACCGTCAGCATTTCACCGGTACGCATCCGGAGGGAATGCCCGATATGATGAGCGTCTTCCCCTGTGAGAATAATCTGCCCGGGATCAGCATGCTGTACAAAAAATCTTGGCATAGAAATTCACCTCATCACATACAGCAATAATACTGATCATTGATCTGGAACAGATAGACCCACTGACTGTCCACTGTGCCGGAACTGGACTGGTTATTATACAGCAGATTCCATTCTAATTCTAATGCCCATGCACCCTGCATCTGGTCAGAAAATTTCTGATCAGAATCAGAAACATGATCCAGCAAATCAAGCATTGCCTCCAGACCGCCGAAACTGGTATCCTGTACAAATTCATTGATTAAAATCATATTGAATTCAAAATCTTCCCCGGTCTGCCCTGCGATTCCCTGATGAAGAGATGCAACAAGTTCCCCAGCATCCTGATAAGAATAGACTTCATCAATCTGGTATTCTGTATAAAGCGGCAACGCACTTGCAAGATATAACTCTGCATCCTGATTCTGAATTGCCGCAAAGTAATCCGCAACAACTGCAACCTGTTCTTCATTCACAAAACGCCTGTCATATGTCATAGGAGCAGCAAAACCTGTCTTGTTTTCCCGCATCGTCGCTCCATAGGGTAGTTCATCCTCTGTCATATTAACATCCTGTCGACCGCCAGCACATCCGGTAAGCAAGAAAACTGACAGCACAAACGCCGCCTGTAAAAACAATCTCATAAAAATAACTCCTGACAATCATAATAAGCAGGAATGCATTTTCTGCTGATCCTGCTTATTATAATTTATCATATCTGAGCAGATTTGTCAAGCATTATCTTAGACCTGTTCTTCGAGAACCAGCCGGAGCTTTTTGATAATTTTCTTTTCCAGTCTGGAGATATAAGACTGTGAAATCCCGATTTTTTCAGCTACTTCTTTCTGTGTACACTCCCTTCGTCCATTCAGTCCGAACCGCAGTTCCATAATTTCACGTTCACGCTTCGGCAGGGAATTGACGGCGGCATACAGCATTTCCCTTTCTGCCTCCCATTCAATGCCGCGGCTGACAATATCATCATCTGTACCCAGCACATCAGATAATAATAATTCATTGCCATCCCAGTCAACGTTCAATGGCTCATCAATAGAAACCTCGCCTTTGTACTGCACAGATTTCCGCAGAAACATAAGAATCTCATTTTCAATGCATCTGGAAGCATATGTTGCAAGCTTGATGTTCTTGTCCGGACAGAACGTCCCGACTGCTTTAATCAATCCGATTGTTCCGATCGAGATCAGATCCTCCAGACAAACACCGGAACTTTCAAATTTTTTCGCAATGTAGACCACCAATCGGAGATTATGAACAATTAACAGCTCCCTTGCATGGGGATCACCTGCGGAGAGTGCAGCAAAAACAGATGCCTCTTCCTCCCGGGTAAGCGGCGGCGGCAGCGTATCTGCACCGCTGATGTAATTGACCTCCGGCTGAAACAGTCTTTTGAGGAATGCCAGAAATTTCTGAAAAATATACACGAAAAAGCCCCCCTGGTAAAAAAATTAATTATTAATAAGATAATAATTTCGGATTAAAAATGGCTTTCTGATTTTGCTGGGTACTCATACCAATCAAAGCATCTACAGATCTGGTACTTCCCTGCTCCTGCAAAATCAGAACTTCATCCGGCTGAAATACTTCCAGCATTCCACTGCCTGCAACGGTCATATACGGAATCGGATGGCTGTGCTTGGGCTGTATCGAATGCAGCAGATTCCGGTCACAGACGATCACAGGTTTTCCTGTATAAAAATCTACAAGAGAATTTCCCGTATCAGCAAGTCCCTCTAATTTTTCCGTATGATCCTGATACCGGATGATTACCTGATAGACACCTGTCGTCTGGTGTGTCCTGTCATGAAAAT
>CAMWOX010000001.1 GCA_947175975.1 uncultured Ruminococcus sp. | reverse complement strand
CTACAAAAATACGCATTTTTTTCAAAAAATTTAAAAACAGTTTCAAAAACACTTGCAAATTTCTTTTTTTTTTGTTATAATAAAAACAGGAAGAAATGATTTCTAACCTCTTTCTCTTATTTTACTTTAAGAAAAAGCACAGTTTCTGGCTGTGCTTTTTCTATTTTTATCTGCAAAAAAACCTCTGCATGATTCTGCAAAGGTTTTCTGTCCATTTATTTTACTTTTTTTTGGATTTTCCACTGGATTTTCTGCTTTTTTTGGCAGGCGCATCCGCCGGTGTTGATTTTTTGGTGGATTTGGAACTTCTGGTATTCTTTGATTTCTGGACGCTCTTAGAAACAGATGCAGTTTCTTCTTTTTTTGTCTCCGGCTTTTTCTCGGTTTCAGCTGATTTCTTTTCTTCTTCTGGTGTGGCAAGATCACGTTCCACTGCATCATCTTCAAACTGTTTTGTAACAGAATTAACCAAATCCAGAATAGAACCTGTCGTTCCGGATTCTGTTGTGTCAGTAATTGTCTGACCAGAAACAGTAGGTGTTTCCTCTGCGGACTTTTCTGGTTCTTTCACTTCCGGAATTTCCGGTGTTTTTTCCGGTTCAGCCTTGGCAGCTGTCTTTTTAGTTGTTTTTCTGGTTGTTTTTTCTGCAACTTTTTCCGTCTCTTTTGCTTTCACGGATTTGTCAGCCGTAGCCTTTCCAGCCTCTGTCTTAGGCTTTCTGCTTCTTTTAGCAGGAGTTTTTTCAGCTGTCTTTTCTACAAGTTCTTTTTTCTCTGTTGTTTCAGCTGTTTCAGCTTTGGATGCTCTCGGCTTTCTTGTTTTTTTCGGGATAATATCACCCAGTGCAATTGTCTTGTCATAATTGCCCTCGTGGAATACCCTGGAATCTGCAATCGCTGTCACAAGATTCACTTTTCCTTGTGCTACTGCCAGAATTTCTGTGCCATCTCCTGTCAGCAGGAAGTCACGGTCATTGTAATCATACGGCTCTACATACAGCAAGCCATCCTTGATTTCAATATAAAATGCACCCGCTGCCTCTCCGGTTACGTTTACCTGCACAGCAATATGCTCTGTGATTCCGGACGCATCTGCTTTCACCAGTGCAGTTTGTACTTTTTTTACCAGTTCCTGATAAGTCATACCATTTCACCTTTCTTTTGTTGCTTGCAGCAAGCGCAGTTCTTACGCATGTACCGCAGAATTTTCTTTTGCTGCTATTTATTATACTAGATCTTGACAATTTCGTCAATGAAAAAAAAGAATTTTCTATATTCAGCATAAGTTTTTCTTGATAGGAAGAGCTTTTTTTGGTGAAAAATTCAAAAAATTCTGGAAAATTTATTTAGGATTCTGGTTTCTTTTCTGAAATTTTCACAAAATTTTCCGCTTTTTTTGAAAAAATTTGAAAATTCTCTTGACTAGTTCCGGAAAAAGCGTTATAATATTATTATAAAATCTATTACTTGAGGAGGGATTCCCCTTGACAAATATTCTTTTTGCAGCATCGGAATGCGTGCCATTCGTGAAGACCGGAGGTCTTGCTGACGTAGTGGGCGCATTGCCAAAAAATCTGGACAAATCCCGTTTTGATGTCCGGGTCATCATTCCGTATTATACCTGCATTCCGGGAAGATACAGAAATTTCTTTCACTATCGTCACCATTTTTTCATGGATTATGCAGGCAGACAGGAACATGTCGGCATCATGGAATATGAGTATCACGGCATCAAATTCTATTATGTCGATAATGAATATTACTTCAATGGCGAAACGCCCTACAGCAATGACCTGCGCTGGGATATTGAACGTTTTACATTCTTCTGTAAAGCTGTTCTCGCTATGATGCCGGTGATTGGTTTCCATCCGGATATTATTCACTGCCACGACTGGCAGACAGGTCTTATCCCTGTGCTGATGCATTCTACTTTTGCAACACATCCGTTCTACCAGGGTGTCAAAAGCATCATGACGATTCACAACCTGAAATTCCAGGGTGTGTGGGATATTGAAGAATTTCAGCGTAACACAGATCTGCCGGATTATATGTTCACACCGGACAAGCTGGAATTTCATAAGGATGCAAACATGCTCAAAGGTGGTCTGGTGTATGCAGATTATATCACAACTGTGAGCGAGACTTATGCACAGGAAATCAAGACACAGGAATACGGCGAGCAGCTCAATGGTTTGCTTTCTGTAAGATCCACTTCTCTCCGAGGTATTGTCAATGGCATTGATTATGGTATCTTCAATCCGGAAACAGATAAGAAAATTTATTATAATTTCAATGTCGATAACTGCTTACAGGGCAAGGCAGAAAACAAACGCCGTCTGCAAGCAGAACTGGGACTGGAACAGGATGGCCGCAAGATGCTCATTGGTCTGATTTCCAGATTGACGGATCAGAAAGGTTTGAACCTGTTAGGTGATATTTTTGAGCGTTTCCTGGACAATAACACACAATTTGTTCTGATCGGCACAGGTGATCCCGCTTATGAAAATATGTTCCGATATTTTGCCGGCAGGTATCCGGGTAATGTTTCTGCAAATATTTGCTATAATGATGAACTAGCTCACAAAGTTTATGCCGGTGCGGATATGATGCTTGTCCCCTCCAGATTTGAACCCTGCGGTCTGACACAGTTGATTTCCCTTCGTTATGGTTCTGTTCCGCTGGTGCGTGAGACGGGTGGATTAAAAGACACTGTACAGCCATACAACGAATTTGAACTGACAGGTACAGGATTCACATTCAAGGAATTTTGGTCAGAAGCATTCTTAGGTTCTTTGAACTATGCGAAATCCGTGTTCTTTAATTATAGAGACAACTGGAATGACATGGTCAAGAGAGGCATGAGACAGGACTTCTCCTGGAATAGTTCAGCGTGTCAGTATGAGGGCATGTATGAGTGGCTTGCTGGAAAAAAATAATAGTATTCTTTGAGAATTTGATCACCGGAGTAGAAATGCTCCGGTGTTTTTTTAGAAATTAGCACGAAAAATTCCGGAGAAAACACCTGATTTTTCGACCAAGTGACAATAATTATCCGGATTGTCAGGGGATTGCAGAATCACAATTGACTTTTTCGAAGTTTCAGGGTATAATAAATATAATTTAATTTTCAGAATCGCAGGTTTTCATTCATGATCAAGTTATGCAAAGAATTATATGCCTACCGGGAAATGATTTTCAGCCTTGTGCGAAAAGATCTCCGGGGACGATATAAAGGAAGTGTATTAGGCTTTCTCTGGACATTCATCAATCCGTTATTTCAACTGATTATTTATACAATTGCATTCAGTTTTATCCTGCCGAGTGCGATTGAGAAATATTATTTATATTTATTTGTTGCATTGATTCCCTGGATTTTTTTCTCATCGAGTTTGCAAGGCGGTGCAAATTCCGTTATGGCATCACAGAATCTTGTCACGAAAATTTATTTTCCACGGGAAATATTGCCCATTTCTTATGTTACAAGCTGTTTTGTAAACATGCTGTTGACATTCATCATTATTTTTCTAGTCGTTGCTGTTTCCGGTGTGGGCATGAATCTGCAAGCGATTTTCTGTCTGCCTGTCATTATGCTGATAGAATACATGATCGCACTGGGACTTGCTTTGCTGTTCTCAGCAGTAACTGTTTTCTTTCGGGATATGGAACATATTCTAAGCATTATTACTATGGCTTGGATTTATATGACACCGGTACTTTATCCCATAGAAACCATTTCCAATTCGGAGATACAGAAATTATTTTATCTGAATCCCATGACCTCTGTGATTGTTGCGTACCGGGATATTCTGTATTATGCAAAAGTCCCGGATTTTTCTACGCTCCTGATCGCCCTGTTTTTTGGCGTAACAAGTCTGATCCTGGGGGAACTGGTATTTTCCAGATTAAAAAAACGCTTTGCGGAGGTGATGTAATTGACAAACCCGGAGAACGCAATTGAAGTAAAAAACGTCAGAAAAAAATTCCGGATCTTCTATGATAAAAGCAATGATCTGAAAGACAGAATTTTATTCCGGAACAGAAATCACTATGAAGACAGGTGGGTACTCAATGGCATTAGTTTTTCCGTGAAGAAAGGCGAAGCAATCGGTTTGATCGGGCATAATGGCTGCGGTAAGAGTACCACTCTGAAATTATTGACAAAAATTTTATATCCAGACGAGGGCAGCATTGCAATGCAAGGAAGAGTCTCCAGTCTGATCGAACTTGGCGCAGGATTTCATCCGGATATGACCGGGCGGGAGAATATTTATACAAATGCATCTATTTTTGGTTTGACCCGGAAAGAAATCCAGAAACGGATCGAAGAAATTATCGAATTTTCAGAACTGGAGGAATTTATTGACAATCCTGTCAGGACGTATTCTTCGGGTATGTATATGCGTCTGGCTTTTTCCGTGGCAATTAACGTAGATGCGAATATTTTATTAATTGACGAAATTTTAGCTGTCGGTGATGCCAATTTTCAGAAAAAATGTTTTGACAAGCTCCGGGAGATCAAATCCCGTGGGACTACGATTGTGATTGTTTCCCATGCATTAGGACAAATTGAACAGATCTGTGAAACTTCTTACTGGATTGAAAACGGTCTGATCCGGGAATCCGGCATTCCCAAGATCGTTCATGATCATTATCTGAAACATATGGAGGACAAGCGCACGGAACAGCTCGAAAAACAGCATGAACAGCCTGTACTGCCTGCGCCGGAACTTCCCGGATTCTGTGAAAAGACCGCTGTCCGGATGGGGACACAGCAGGTGATTTTCACCAATGCAGAATTGAGAAATCTCAATAACCAGAAACAGTATATTTTCGATACAGAACAGGAAATTAAAATTTTTCTGCAATATCATGCAGAACATCCCGTAAATCTCAAAGGCAATTTCGGCTATGGTATTTTCCGAGAGGACGGACTTCACTGCTACGGCACAAATATCCTGATCGAAACAGGGGATTACATTCCAATTCAGGAGAATGGCGAAATTGAAATCACGTTCCGGAATTTTCTGCTCCCAGCAAGATATTTTCTGGATATTGCGGTGCATTCTCATGATGGGATTATTTATGATGATATCCGTCAGGTATTATCATTTGTGATTTCCTCGAAAAAACAGGACATTGGTGTGTGTCGTCTGCCATCAGAATTTTCATGGAGGTGAACAATTTGAAATTATATACCAGAATCTTACGATTCCTGTTCCGGGATCTGTATGCCAAAGTAGAATCTGTTCGCCAGGAAACAGTCTCTTTACAAGGCTGTCTGCATGAATCCCAGACTCGGCTGGCGGAATGGCAGGAAAGTTCTGCTATGCAGGAAGCAATCCTGCAAAAACAGAACCAGAAATTACAGGAAGAAATTGATTTGTTAAGCTCCCAGCTGATAGATTCTGATCAGGGGCATCATGAACGGATAGAACGATCCGAGAAGCGGCTTGACTGTCTGGAGCATTACAGGTCTGAAACAGAAAACAGAATGCGGAGCGATGATCGGACAACCCTGGAATTAGCACATAGAATTGAGAGCCTGGAACAGACTGCACGGAATCAGGAAAATGCATTCCATGCACAGAATTTTCAGTTATTCAATAAAAAATCCTATTCGCAAGCCGGGGAAGATGCCATTATTTTATATGCCTGTGCGATGCTCGGGATTCCGTTTGCAAAATGCAGTTATCTGGATCTCGGTGCAAATAAGCCGATAGAAATGAGCAATACGTATCTGTTTTACCAGCAGGGCGCAAGGGGTGTTCTTGTAGAAGCGAATCCGGCATTGATTCCGGATCTGGAGCGTGACCGTTCCGGAGATGTGATTTTAAACAAAGCTGTTACAGCACATTCTGGGGATGAGATTTTATTCCAGATTCTGAATCTGGATGGTTTGTCCAAAGTCGGTGATATTTCTGAAATTCTTGCAAAAAATCCGAATGCACAGCTGGAACAGAAAGTTTCCGTCCGAACGATTGCCGTCAATGATGTAATCCGGGAATATTTCCACGGAACAGCTCCTGTGATCATCAATCTGGACATAGAGGGACTGGAACTGGAAATTCTGAAAAGTATAGATTTTGCAGTATACAGACCTTTGTTTTTCATTATTGAGATGATCCCTTATTCCGAAAATTTAGTATTAAATCAAAAAGATCAGGAAGTTGTGGATTATATGCATTCTAAAAATTATCAGGAATATGCATTTACGGGCATTAATTCTATTTTTATTGATCATCTGCAATATCAGAAAATCATAGCAGAAAAATCAGGAAAGGAACAGTCTCATGCAGGAGAATCATGTAAATAATATTGATATAGATCAGATTATGCAGGAAATCCGACAGGAAATCAAAGAAAAAAATTTAGATCATACGATTCTGGATTTTGAAGAAATCCCGTTTACGCCGGAGATCAGCCAGGCAGAAAATCAGTTCCAGTGCAGTTCTTTGCAGCAAAGCACAGAGTATCTGAATATCCGCAACCAGATTGATCCATACAAGCCGATTGAGGGAAATTTTTTGATCAGATTAATCAAGAAAGTACTCCGGAAACTGATGATATTCTATATCATGCCGATCATGACAGAACAAAATGCACTGAATCTGCACACTGCAAATGCAATTCATCAGACAAATCAGTATATTCTTTCCAGAACAGAATCTGATCAAGTGAATCTGGCAGAATTAATTTCCCGAATGGATGCTCTGGAATTAAAACAAGCAGCAAACCGCCAGGAAATCCAGGCACTCCGCAGTCAGATTCGGACACTCTCAGCAGAAAATGAAAAGCTTCGGAGAAAATTATCATGAGGATGATTCAATTTCTGCCGACACTCGCATTCGGCGATGCTGTTGGCAATGATACGATTGCATTGCAGAAAGCTATGCAGGAACTCGGCTATGAGACCAGGATCTATGCGGAAGCCGTGGATCAGAGACTGCCGAAAAATACAGCATCCGATCTGTGTCAGGGAATGCCGGAATTGAAAAATTCTGATGTGATTTTGTATCACATGTCCACCGGATCAAAATTAAATTACAATCTGGAAAATTACCCATGCCACAAAATCATGATTTATCATAATATCACGCCTCCTGCTTTTTTTCATCATTATAATTTGGAAGCTGAAACAAATGCACAGTATGGACTGGACGGCTTACAGCATCTTGTGGGAAAGATTGATTACTGCCTGGCGGATTCTGGATTCAACGCACAGGAACTCCGGAATGTTGGCTTTACCTGTCCGGTGGATGTCAGACCGATTTTAATACCATTCCAGGATTATGAGAAAAAACCGGATTCCGGGATCTTGAAAAAATATTCCCAGGATGACTGGGTGAATCTGATTTTTGTTGGCAGGATTGCACCAAATAAGAAACAGGAAGATGTGATCGCCATTTTTGCGTATTACAAAAAATATATCAATCCGAAATCGAGATTGATTTTTGTCGGGAATCCCGGCGGTATGGAAAAATATTACCAGAGACTAGAAAACTATGTCCAGGCTCTCGAACTGGAAGATGTGATCTTCACTGGACATATTAAATTCCCGGAAATACTGGCATATTATAAAATTGCGGATCTATTTCTCTGCATGAGTGAACATGAGGGTTTTTGTGTGCCGCTTGTCGAAGCAATGTATTTTAACGTCCCTGTGATCGCATACAGGAGCTGTGCCGTCCCTGAAACGCTCGGCACAGGCGGCTGTGTAGTGGATTCCAAAAATCCTGCTGAGATTAGTTTACTGATTCAGAAAATTCTCAGCAATCCGGAATGGAGACAAAAAATTATTCAGAATCAGCAAAAACGTCTGGAAGATTTTCAGTATGAAAAAATCAAGAATTTATTCGCCGGACAGCTTGCGGCATTTCTTAATCTTACAGGAGCGAATGAAACATGATAAAAAAAATTGCCTTTGTCATTCCATGGTATGCCGAGAAAATTCCTGGCGGTGCAGAGATGGAAACCAGAGAAGTTACAAAGCATCTGCATGATGCCGGAATGGATGTGGAAATCCTGACAACCTGCGTAAGGGAATTTGTCAGTGACTGGAATCAGGATTATTACCCAGAGGGCATTGAAATCATCCGGGATATTCCTGTCAGGAGATTCAGAGTCCGTAAAAGAAATACCAGAATTTTTGATGAGATTAATTTAAAGCTCATGAATCGCATACAGCCTACACCGCAGGAAGAAGAAATCTTCATCCGGGAAATGATCAACAGTCCGGATCTGTACCAGTATATCCGGGAACATCAGGCAGAATATACGGCATTTGTCTATATTCCTTATATGTTCGGAACGACCTATTATGGGGTGCAGGCATGTCCGGAAAAAGCAGTCTTAATTCCGTGTTTCCATGATGAGGCATATTTTTATATGCAGATTTACAGAAAATTATATTCCAGAGCCGCTGGAATGATTTTCAATGCCAGACCAGAACTAGATCTGACAGAGAAATACTATGATCTGGAGCATATGCAGAAGATTGTCATGGGTATTGGCATGGATGTTGATTTGCAGTCTGATCCTGGAGCATTTCGGAAAAAATTCAGAATCTCGGAGAAATTTATATTATACGCAGGGCGGAAAGATTCCGGCAAGAATGTGCATACTCTGATCCAATATTTCGGGCAATACAAGAAACGCAATCCGTCTGACATGAAATTAGTCCTGATCGGCGGCGGAGAAATTGCCATTCCGGAAAGTCTGAAACGGGATGTCATTGATCTGGGCTTTGTGGAAATCCAGGATAAATACAATGCTTATGGAGCAGCGGAGCTGCTCTGTCAGCCGTCAAAAAACGAGAGCTTTTCTCTTGTAATTATGGAGAGCTGGCTCTGTGGCAGACCTGTATTAGTGCATGAAGAATGTGCCGTGACAAAGAATTTTGCCCGGGAATCCCAGGGCGGTTTGTATTTTGAAAATTATTTTGAATTTGAAGGCTGTGTGAATTATATCCTGGAACATCCGGGAATTGCAGATCAGATGGGGCAGAACGGCGGTGCGTATGTCAGATCGCATTTTGACTGGGAAGTCATCACAGAGAAATACCGGACATTTTTTGAGAATTTAGAAAACAGGAGGTCGTCATGAATCTTTTTCTGGTCTGTGTCGTTGTTTCTGTTGTCTGTTGCCTAGGGATTTCTGGGATCCTGTTTCGTCAGAAAAATCCCATTGAGATCGGAATCCTGGCAATCTGTTGGTTTTTCTGTTCGTATATTGCCGGAACGATGGTTCTGTTTGTCCTGGATCAGTATTCGTTGTTTCGGGGGATTGCGATCACTGCCGGACTGGATTTTCTATTATTCATTATCAGTTTTCTGATCTGCAAAAAAAATTCAGATTTTAAATCTAATTTAAATTTTAATTCCAGAAAAATTCTGATTCCGGTATTGGTTTCTGCAATCGGCTTGTTGTTTGTCAGTCAGAAAAATGAAATCTTTGGTATGGGACAGGATGAGGGTGTCTATCAGATTGTAGCAATTAATTTTTTGAATGGTCTGGATGAACGTCAGCAGGATTTTGCAGAATATCACACACTGGAAACACAGGAACAGAGAGAAAATTTTCAGAAAGCCGTCTGTTTGAAATTAGTCGGCTATGACATCCCCGAAGAAGATTATCCGGATTGTTCCTATGACCGGGAGATCAGCGAAGTTTCCGGGATCTATCATGGCATCCCGACATATGCGGCAATGCTTGCCCTTTGGGGGAAACTTTTTGGGATGGCGCACATGGCAGAGATCCAGAATCTGTTCTATCTTCTGATGATATTTCTAATTTACTTCGTCTGTGAACATTTAAAATTAAAACCTGTTTCCATACTGACAGCCTGCGTGACTGCTGCCCTGTCTCCGATTGTGATTTGGGTCGGGAAATCGACGTTGACGGAGCTGTTTCTTGCTGTGATTCTGCTATTGTTCCTGTATTTTCTGACAGATTCCGGAAATCCCGGATTTTCCATTATTCCAGTGATTGTATTCGGCTGTTATCATGTGTCTATCTATACACTGATTCCATATATTATCATGATTTATGCCGGCTTGTATTTTTTTACACAGAAAAAAATATTTGCAGGTTTATTACTGTCCACACCGCCGGTCTATCTGGCAAGTTATTTTGCCATGCGACAGGTACAACCCTATTATACCATGAATAATTACCGGGTTGTATTCGGCAACGGCATGAATGTAGATAATATCACACAAGTCATTCCGGTTGTCTGTGGGATTCTGGAAATTCTCTGCATTGGCTATGTCCTGCTCATCCGAAAAATCAGCATCCGGAAAGAAATTGTATTAAATCCGGATTCCAAAACGCTCAAATGGCTGTTGATTGTCATGACAGCATTGCCGTTGTTGTATATCATCTATCAGACAATGGCGAAACTGGAAACTGTCGAAGAAAGTATTTCTCTGACGATTCTGGGATTTGTCCAGAATGCCGGAGCAGCACTTCTTCCGGTTGGTGTGATTTTTTTATTTACCAGAACCAGAATATTTCTGGAGAATCTGGAAAAGCTTGTGATTTTTGTATCGTTTTTTTATTGTATTTTAATTTATTCCGGATTTTTGAGATTCCAGATTGATTATTATGATTATTATGCAAGATATTTAGTGCCATTCATCCCGATTGCAGTGATCTTCACGGCAATTGCCCTAGATCAGGCAGGCAGAAAAACGATTTATCCCTTGCTGATTCTGAGCCTGTGCTTTGCATTGCCGTATGATGATTTTCTCCGGACGCACAGGGATGACACCCGAATGGAATGGGAAATACTAGAAGATATTACGTCCCATATCACGGAAAATGACTGCGTTGTGATCGAAGATACTTATCTTTTTACGCTCTGGCTGCCTGTCCGGGCAATTACAGGTGCTACCGTCTATCCGGCGGAGAATGATCTCATGGAACAGCTTGAAAGACTTTCCGGAGATTGTGAAAATCTTTATTTTATCACAGGAAAATCCTATACACATGATACAGATTATAATCTGGAGCTGATCTATACAGATATGATTCAGCAGATGGAAGATCTGGATAATCATCCGGAATCTGGAATGCCACGGCAGTTCGAGGCTGTATCAAAACAGATTTTCTGTTATGCCTGGTTACAGGATTGCCTGGAGTATCCGGCTTCTACGATTCATCATTTTCAGATATACGGCATTGACAAATATGAGGGGACGTTCTGCTGGACAAATGCAGAATATGCGGCAATCCAGTGCATTCTGGCACAGGAAGATTATACTCTGACAGTCAATCTTGCCGGCATGATTCCGCTGGGTGCAATGGAACCGCCGGAATTTCTCGTAGAATTATCCGTCAACGGCAGGATAGTTGCAGAACAGAGTATCACAGAAGAAACGAACGGACAGTCGTTAGTATTTGAGATTCCGGCGGATGTACTCCGGGATGGTTCTAATATTTTCGGATTTCACACACCGGTCTGGGATTCTTCCATGATTCATCCGAAAGACGGCAGGATTCTCGGCATTCCTCTGGAATCCCTGCAATTTACAGTACAGGAGAATCAAAAAGAACAGGAAGAATTAGAAAAAATCAGCGAAAATCAGGAGAATCCAGAGAACAGAGAAAGGACAGAATCATATGAAATTAATTATCCAGATTCCGTGTTACAATGAAGAAGAAACACTGGAATTAGCCTATCAGGATCTTCCCAGGGAGATCCCCGGCATTGATGAGATTGAATATTTAATCATCAATGATGGCAGTCAGGATCACACAGTCCAGAAAGCTCGTGAACTGGGGTTTCATCATATTGTGTCATTCAAGCAGAACAAGGGACTTGCCAAGGGATTTCTGGCAGGGCTGGACGCTTGTCTGCATCTGGGGGCGGATATTATTGTGAATACAGATGCAGACAATCAATACTGTGGTGCAGATATAGAGAAATTAGTCAAGCCGATTCTGGAAGAAAAAGCAGATATTGTAATTGGCGAGAGACCGATTGACCAGACGGAACATTTTTCCTGGAAAAAGAAAAAATTCCAGCATATCGGAAGTTGGGTTGTCAGAATTACTTCCGGGACGGATATTCCTGATGCACCAAGCGGATTCCGTGCATATTCCAGAGATGCCGCACTGCGTCTGAATGTTGTGAATGAATATACTTATACGCTTGAAACCATCATCCAGGCAGGACATAATAAAATGGCAATGACTTCCGTGCCGATCCGGACGAATGAAGAGACAAGACCATCAAGGTTATTTTCTAGTATGTGGAAATATATGAAACGTTCTGCGACTGTGATTATCCGATCATTCGTGATGTACAAGCCATTAAGATTTTTTAGTATTGTTGGAATTGTTTTATTTTTATTCGGTGCAGTCCTGGGTATCCGGTTTCTGATTTTTATGGCAATGGGAGATGGTGCAGGACATGTGCAGTCGTTGATCCTGACAGCAATTTTACTGATGATGGGATTCCAGACAATTACAATTGGTTTACTGGGAGATACCATTGCTGCAAATCGTAAATTACTGGAAGATATTCAGTACAGAATCCGTAAGATTGAGTGTTCGCCTGCACCAGAACAGAAAATCAGGAGTGTTAAGCGTCATGAAAAGGGAAAAAACTAAAAAATATCTTTCTTATGGGATCAAGATTCTGTTTCTGATACTGGTAGTTTATTTTCTAGGGAAATATTTTATTGACAACAGGGATGTTATCAAAAATATGGACTGGGATCTGGACTGGATCAGTGTTATAATTTCATTCCTGTTCTATTTTGCATATATGATTACATTAGCATCACTATGGCATTATATCACAAAATTAAATCAATGCAATATTGGACATTTCGATGCCGTAATTGCTTATTTATCTTCGATTCCGGGAAAGTATATTCCCGGAAAAGTATTTTTGCTGATGGCAAGATGTCCTGCCTATGAGAAAGCCAATCAGCCGATTCAGAAAGTAACAATATGTTTCTTCCTGGAGAATATCTGCACACTTTTGGGAGCTGCATTTTTATTTCTGATTTCTCTGTTTTTCTTTCCGAATGATCTGTTATCCCAGTATGCCTGGCTGACAGTAATTTTGATCATTCTGTTTTTCATTTTTATTCATCCGAGGATTATTAATTTCTTTCTGAGAATGGCAGGAAAATTACTGAAAAAAGATATGGAAATCCCTATGTCGTATCCGGATATGCTCCGGGTGGTAGTATTATTTATCTGTAACTGGCTTGTAGCAGGATCAGGATTTTTCATGCTGGTACATGCGATTTATCCGGTAACGGCTTTGCAATGGCTCTATGTTGGTGGAATCTACGGATTATCCACGATCATAGGCATTCTGGCACTATTTGCACCAAGCGGTCTAGGCGTCCGGGAGGGGATTCTCATAGCAGGGTTATTGTTGATTATGCCGGAAGAATATGCTGTCACGATTTCACTGATTTCAAGATTATGGCAAACAGTGGCAGAAATTTTCCTAGTTGCAGGATCACTGCTTGTGAACAAGATCGCAAAATATGTAAAAAAATCCGGTTCCTGATGTCAGGAGCCGGATTCTGTTTCTGTTGTTGTTTCGGAATCTGTCGGGTAGATTGTTTCAGAAACTGTTGTTTCTGTGGGCTTTTCTGTTAATTCCACAGCAACTTTGTATGCACCTACCGCCCAGAGTCTGGATTCTTCTCCGTAGAATGATATCGTAGCATCTGCATTAGTTGATGTGATGTTATAATTCAAAAGATCCGCCGTCACAATAATATCTTGTGTACTAAGTGCATCCAGATCCGCTTCTGTACCGATCACTATCACGGACAAATTTCTTGTGATGATATTGCAATCATAATTTTTCGGTATATTGACAACAGAAATATTGCTATTGCTGACCTGAAATTCTCTGGATGTGAGTTCTTCGTTATTCAGTGTTAATCTAACTTGCTGGAACCCGCTCTGGTTAATAAATTCTTCGCCGAGTTCTACAGTAAAATAATTCTCGGATGTTAGACCAATATCATTCAGTTTGACAGAGCCTAAAGGCCATTCATCCAGTTCTGCAAAGGCAGTGTTGGTTTGTGATGCCAGCGTGATAGTATCTTCTGAGAGTTGTAGATGTTCTTTTAGCCAGTCCAGATTAAAATTACTTGGTGCATTGATGATATTATAAGTTAATTGTAATTCTTTTTGCGTCAGTACAGGGATTGTGATCTGAAAATTAGTATTTGGGATTTCCAGATCATCTGTATCTAGTATCGCACCCTCCGGAGAATATAATCTGATTTCGCTGGTATAGAGAGAATACAAACTGTCAATTTCCAGGGATTTGTCAGAATAAGCCTCTACACGGCTGATCTTGTCCAGTTGTGTGGATGGTCCTGTGATCTCAATCTGTGCCGGTTCAAATAAAATATCGTCCTTGTCCATAGCATGACCAAAGGTTGCATGTACGTTGGGAACGGATGCCGTAACATCATAGGTTCTTGTTTCAATCCGGTCAAGTTTCACAGTTGCGTAATCTGGGGAAATGGTTGACACAAACGAAATATTTTTATCTGTTTCAATTGAAATTTCAAAAGAAAATTCTCCGATTGTATCGGTATTGCCTGTGACGATATTAGCTTTGAGATCTTCCTGTGTCAGTCTCCCGATCTGCGCTCTGTTTCCCTCCAGTTCCACTGTGACCGTTTCGACATCGCAGGAAACAGAACTCAAACCATTTGCTTCGGCGGGAGTCCCTGTCAGATCCACTGTCAGAGGGATATTATAGAATTTCACATGGGTTGTCTGATAGACTGTGACAGAAATAGAAAACCAGATCAGCACAGCACATAATACAGAGGCAATCACAGAAACAGGCTTGGTATCAAGCAGACTGGCAAGAAAGCTCTGAAAATCATGAATTTTTTTCATGCTCTGGATTCCCCTTTTCATCTATAATTTCTGTGTTTTCCGTTTTGAAAGAACGATTTTTCAGAATCGGCAAACGCATTTTTTTACTTTCTGGCTGTTTGGGAATTAGGTTGTCCGTCAGAAGCTGCTGGAGAGAATCATGATTAAAATCTCTTGTCAATGTGCCGTTTTCTGCAACAGAAATCTGTCCAGTTTCTTCCGAAACAACGATCACGATCGCATCAGAATTTTCACTCATGCCGATTGCTGCCCTGTGACGAGAACCCAGTTTTTTATTGATTAATTCTTCTTTCTGGGGTTTGGGTAGAAAGCAGGCAGCAGCAAGAATCATTCCGTCACGCATGATCACTGCGCCGTCATGCAGAGGTGTTTTGGGATAGAAAATATTGCCGAATAATTCTTTGCTGGGAGTTGCATTCAGGATTGTTCCGTTTTCGATCTGTTCGCCCAGACGTGTCTGTTTTTCAATGACGATCAAAGCACCTGTGCAGGTTTTGCTTAGTTCCACACAAGAATCACAGATTGCTTCAATCGCAGGAGACCATTTGGCAGTCATCTCATTGCTGGATGCAGAGAGAATGGTATCTAAGCCCAGTTTAGTATGTCCGAGTTTCTCCACAGCACGGCGAACCTCCGGCTGAAACATGATCAGAATTGCCAGAATGCCGATATTGAATACATGCTCCAGAATATAAGTAATGGATTTGAGTTCAATTATTTTTCCGATCATATAGACAACCAGAAGAAAAGAAATGCCCTTGAATAACTGTCCTGCCCTGGTTTCACGGATTAATTTCAGCGTAACATAGATAATATAAGATAATAATGCAATATCAAGGAAATCCACAGGTGTCATTGTATGCATGACGCTGTATACAGATTCGAGGATTTCTTTCAGATTACTCATTGGTACACTTCCTTTCTGACCGGAGAGCAGATGCTCTCCGGCTTATTTTATCATACCATTGTTTTTTAGAATTTGCAACAACAGAATGATTACAGATTCAATCCGGCAATTGTTTCTGCAAGCCGGAGCGTGTCCGGCATTCCCGAAAATACGGAGGGTGCAAAACGGACAGTTCCCTGGTAGGGTTCTACTGTGTGCAGAAAATAATGCGCCAGAGGTGCGCAATGCAGTCCGGCACGCAGACAGAAACCTTTTTTGCCCAGTGCAGAAGCCACTTCCTCTGCGGGTCTGTTTCTGAGATTAAACGATACAAGCGGCACATAGTCCGATTCAGGATTCCGATAGAGGATCACATCCGGATTTTTTCGGAGTTTTTCACAAAGTGCATTGCAGAGTGCAGTTTCGGATTTGAAAATAGTTTCAATGCCTTTTTTCTTTACAAAAGAAATTCCGGCTTTTAAAGATGCTGCGCCGATCAGGTTCAGCGTTCCGGCTTCCAGGGAATCCGGCAGAAAATCCGGCATTTCCGGCAGATTAGACATGCTTCCTGAGCCGCCCTGCATTAAAGGCGGGAGCTGGTATTTGCCATCAGAAAGCAAAAGCCCTGTGCCTGTAATGCCGTACAGTGCTTTGTGTCCTGCCGTACAGAGAATATTAATATGATCTGATTGCATATTGACCGGCAGTAAGCCACATGCCTGTGCGCCATCCGCAATAAAGCAGATATTTTTCTCCTGGCACAGAGTGCCAATTTCTTTCCAGGGAAGAATCTGTCCTGTGACATTGCTTGCAATCGTACAGATCACTGCAATGGTATCGGAACGGATCAGTTTCGCAAAATTTTCCAGTGTTTCAGCCTTTGACGGTTTTACTTCTGCGATACTGTACCGGATCTGTTTTTTCTTGGCAAGTGCGTAGACGGGTCTCAGCACGGAGTTATGCTCCATCTGGCTGATGATCACATGGGCATTCTGATGCGTTGCGGCAATGCCCTGAATCGCAATATTCAGCGCATGCGTGCAGTTGGCTGTTAGGATTACATTTTCCGGTTCTGCGCCGAAGAAATCAGAGATTACTTCTCTGGAAGAATAAATCAGCTCAGAACCCCGGAGTGCAATCGGATGGCTGCCCCTGCCGGAGCTGCCATAGCGTACAATGGCTTTTTCCACAGCAAGCCTGACTTCCGGCGGCTTGGGGAATGTGGTCGCAGCATTGTCAAAATTTACTGTCATGCATCATCACGCTCAATTCGCAGACTTCTGACAGGGACACTCCCTCGTTGCAGCAAGATCCGGATCTGTTCTGGATCACCATTGATTCTGATCCCGAAAATACAGCCTTCTTTCTGGCTGGTGGTGCGGATCATTTCACATTGATAGCCGTTTGCAGTCAGAATGCGTTGTGCTTTGTGTGCAAACGTGTCCGACGGCAGAACCGCCATGCATATCATAGTATCACCCCTTCTGCAAGATAATACTATATGATATGACATGGTTTATGATTATGTGCAGTCAATTAATAAAGCAACACAGTGTGCAGAAATGCCTTTCTCTTCACCAGTGAATCCGAGACGTTCTTCGGTGGTTGCCTTGATGCTAATCTGTGAGAGATCTGCATTACAGGCATCGGCGATATTCCGGCGCATTTCCGGGATATAGGGTGCAAGTTTCGGCTTCTGGGCAATGACGATTGCATCCAGATTGCCGAGTCTGTAATTTTGTTGTTCTATCAGGGAAACAACATGTTTCAGTAATTCCAGGCTGTCGGCATTCTGATATGTCGGATCTGTGTCAGGGAAATGTTTTCCGATATCGCCGAGTGCAAGCGCACCGAGCAGGGCATCCGCAATGGCATGTAGTAACACATCCGCATCAGAATGCCCCAGTAATCCCAGTGTATGAGGTATTTTTACACCGCCGAGAATTAGCTTCCGATCTGGTACAAGTTGATGTACATCATAACCGTGTCCAATTCTAATCATAATAATACCTCCGCAATGGCTCTGTCTTCTGGTGTTGTGATTTTGATATTTGTATAATCTCCGGTTGTCATGCAGACTTTGCCACCAATAGATTCGACAAGCTGGCAGTCGTCCGTAAAATCAAGATGATGTTCCAGTGCGAAATCAACGGCTTCAAAATAAAGTCTTTTCCGGAATACCTGCGGTGTCTGTGTTATGTAGAGAGTGTGCCGGGGAGGTGTATCTGTAATCAGACCGTCGTCTACAATCTTGATCGTGTCTTTTACAGGAACACCAAGTGTCGCACCGCCGAATACTCTCGCATCCCGGATGACTTTGGAAATATGCTCCGGTTTCACAAGAGGTCTTGCACCATCATGGACAGCAATATAATTTGTGAATTTGGAAACAAGTTTCAGTCCTTGCATTACACTTTCCTGACGGGTTGCACCGCCATCTGTAATCTGTGTTAATTTGGAGATCTGCAAAGATTCTGCCGTTTCCCGGATTGCCTGTGCATGTTCGGATTTTGTAACAATGATGATTTCTGCGACATCTTCGCATTGCTGAAATGCCTGCATACAGATGCCAATCACATTACTTTTTCCAAGGGGCATGAGGATTTTATTGACACCGTTCATGCGTGAGGCATTGCCGGCACAGACCAGGATCACAGAAGTATCGGGTTTATTTGTTTCTGGCATAGAATCAGTCCTTATGTATGAGCAATAAGATATATTCATTAATAAGTATAACACAGATGGGAATGCCTGTCAAGACAAAAATTGATTTCTCTGCTTATGCCTGGTTCATATTGGTTTTCTGAATCAGGATATTCTGATATTCTTTCTGTGATGTCAAACATAATACAAGTGCATAGATCAGGACAGCACAAAGAATTGCCAGCATCAGTGCAATTCTTTGGGAAAGTGCATGTGCTGTCATCCTGTCATAGCAGACCCACGCAGAACCTGCACATAACATGCCTCCCCAGAGCTGAGACAGGAATGGTTTCAAAATATGTAGTTTCATGCCAAGTTCTTTCCGGAGTGCCAGAATTGCCAGAATCAGGATTACAAAATAGCACAGACTTGTGGAAATCGCCGCCCCCGCTGTACAGAATACCGGAATCAGCAGGAAATTGCAGAGGATTTTGACTACGATTCCAGCAAGCATGATTCTGACAGGCAGATTTTCTTTTCCGATTGCCTGCAATAAACTGAATACCGGAAATGCCAGACAGAGAAACAGCAGGGCAGGGGAAAGCCATTGTAGTCCGGCGGCGGCAGCAGCGATTTCTGCGTCCCGTCCGGCAAATAAAAATTGCAGAATCGGTTCAGATAGTGCAAAAATGCCGCATCCTGCCGGAATGGCAACCACACCAGTCAGAATCAGGACTTGTCTTGCATAATCAGCGGCAGATTTTCGGTCACCGGCAGCCCATGCCTGGGCAGTACAAGGCAGAACACCTTTTGCGAGCATATTCGTGAGAGAGGGAACGAGATTGAATACAGTCACAGATAATCCCATAAAAGAGCCATAGACAAATGCAGAGGCTTCCTGTACCGGAATTTCTTGCGGAATGCAGGCTTTCTGATAAAATTCTGCAACGTTTTCAGAAAGCATATTCTGGAAACATCGCATGATTGTCAGTAAATCAACCAGGGAAGTGAGATTTGTAACTAATGCACCCAGAGCCGCCGGAATCATGAGCCGGATCAGGAGTTTCAAAATTTTCCGGTCTGAGGGGACAGGCTTTTGTTGAGGGTGATTTTTGTTTTTATCCTGAATCAGATTCCGGAAGATCATGCAGAGGTATCCTGCCAAAGTGGAAATCGTGACACCAAGAACTGCACCGAAAGAACCTCGGCTTTCGGGAGAATAGTTCTCTAGAATCAGAAAATTGGAATCGTAGAAGAATTTTCCGAGAAATAAGCCAGAGACCAGTTTTGTCACGGCTTCCAGTGCCTGTGAGACAGCCGTGGGTGTCATACTGCATAATCCCTCATAATAGCCACGTTCCACAGCCGTCAGACAGCATAACAGTACAGCCGGTGCAATTGCCAGGACTGCTGGATATGCCTCCAGTGATCCCGAAGTCCGGATTGTGAAATATTTTGCAAGCAGAATTGCCAGAGTCATTCCGGCAAGTCCCATTCCCAGACAGAGGATTCTTGCAACATGCCGGACTCTTAGTGCAGAATGATATTCTTTCCGTCCTGCAAAATCTGCCGTCGGTCTTGCTACCGCTGTGGAGATTCCGGTCACGAATACAGCATATAATGGCAGAAAGAGTCCGTATGCACAGCTGAAATATCCCATGCCTGTTCCGCCAAGGAGATTTGTCAGCGGCAGTTTGAATAAAGCACCACACAGCTTGGCGAATATGGCTGAACCTGTCAGCAGCAGAGAGGCATGGAGAAAACTTTGCTTTTTCATGTCAAAAATCCCCTTTCACAATTCGTTCAGGAACATCCCTGAAAATTTTTTCAGAAATTCACAGAAATTTTTTAAAATTTCTGTTGCCGAAATGAAAATTATATGCTATAATAGAATCAGCACTCTGAAAATAGAGTGACCGGAAATAGAAATCTAAAAAAAATAGCAGTCAAAAGGATGATATTATGCAGTATCAGTTTTCTGAAAAGGTTTCTCACTTGCAGGCTTCTGCAATCCGTGAGATCCTGAAATTTACGTCCGTGCCTGGTGTGATTTCTTTCGCAGCAGGCAATCCTGCACCGGAGGCATTCCCGGTGGAAATGATCCAGGAAATCTCTGCACAGCTCCTGGAACAGAATCCCATTGCCGTTTTGCAGTACGGCATCACAGAGGGATATCAGCCATTGCGTGAACTTCTCAAAGGCAGAATGCAACAGCAGCAAAATTTTAATCCGGACAGAGATGAACTGATGATTACATCAGGCGCACAGCAGGTCATGGAATTAGCCTGTAAATCGCTTTGCAATCCCGGCGATACGCTGATTTGTGAAGCACCTAGCTTTATTGGTTCTCTCAATGCATTCAAGTCCTACAATGTAAATCTGGTAGGTGTGCCGCTGGATGAGGACGGCATGAACCCGGAATTGCTCGAACAGGCTCTCAGAGAAAATCCCAATACAAAATTGATTTATCTGATTCCTAATTTTCAGAATCCGACAGGAAAGACGACGACTCTCGAACGTCGTAAGATAATATATGCACTTGCACAGAAATATAATACTATCATACTGGAAGATAATCCCTATGGAGATCTGCGTTTTGCTGGGCAGGATGTACCATCTTTCAAGAGCATGGATACAGACGGAAGAGTGATCTATGCCGGCAGTTTCTCCAAAGTCCTTGCACCGGGTATCCGTGTCGGCTATGGCATTGCTCCTAGAGAGATTATCTCCAAGATGACTGTCTGCAAGCAAGTCTCCGATGTGCATACGAATAATTTCGGTCAGATGCTCGCTTATGAATTTATGAACAAAGTTGATTTTGATGCACATCTGGCAAAACTCCGGGCAATTTATCAGCAAAAAGCAGAAAGAATGCTTTCCGGCATTCAGAAACATTTTTCTGAAAAAATTGCCTATACCCGTCCTGAGGGCGGTCTGTTCCTGTGGTGTACACTCCCGGATGGCTGTAATATGACAGGGTTCTGTCAGCAGGCTGTTCAGGAATACAAGATTGCAGTTGTCCCTGGTAATGCCTTCATGGTGTCAGAGAACGATCAGACCAGTTCGTTCCGGCTGAATTATTCCACGCCGACGGATGATGCCATTGACAAGGGCATTGAAATTCTGGGACAACTCACAAAAAAATTATTTGATTAAAATTAACAAGAAAGGATTTTATTATGGCAGTAGTAAGAAGACGCTCCCCACTTGATCCCTATCCGGTTACGCCGAAATATCTGGCGACCAGAAACAGTGCCTTGCATATTCCGCCGGCACAGTTTTCCAATATGAAATTCAAAGCTGACGAGGTTTATGGTATTGTCATTGACATTCCAATGGGGCAGACAGTGATGGCTTCCATGGTATGCTTTATCAACGGTGCAGCAAATCTATATTTCAATAATGGTGGTGAATATACTGGTGCATCAACGAAATATAAATCTGTTGTACAGGCAGCAAGAAATCTGGTTGTCAATGCCACTCCCTTGAAGCAGACCTGCAAGAGAACTTCCCAGTTTCCGCTTCCGGTAGCAGGCATGCATTATATTTATATGCTGACCAAGAGAGGAATTTTCAAGGCAGAAATCAATCCGCAGGCGATCTATACAGATACGAAAGAAAAGCGTGTGGTGTATCATCTGTATCAGCAGGTGATGGGTGCATTGAGAGTGGCACAGCTTCGTGATGCAGGAAATCTTCCTGAAAGTGGTAATCAGGCATGAGCGAACAGCAGACAGAACAGAAAAAACTGATCTTCAGCGGGATTCAGCCTACCGGAACATTCACACTGGGAAATTATATTGGTGCAATCCGGAACTGGAAACCCTTACAGGATGATTACCGCTGTATTTACTGTGTTGTGGATGAACATGCCATTACAGTAAAAATAGAACCAGCAAAGCTCCGGCAAAAGACGCTGGAGGCTTATGCACAGTTATTAGCCTGTGGGATTGATCTGGAGAAATCCCTGTTATTTATCCAAAGTCACGTGCCGACCCATGCGCAGTTGTCCTGGGTGCTGAATTGCTCTGCACAGTTCGGTGAATTATCCAGAATGACGCAGTTCAAGGACAAAAGCCAGAAACATCCGGAAGATATTAACGCAGGCTTATTTGATTATCCTGTATTGATGGCGGCGGATATTCTGGTTTATAATGCGGATTTAGTCCCGGTTGGTGCTGATCAGATGCAGCATCTGGAGCTTGCACGGACAATTGCCAGAAGATTCAACAGCAGATATGGCGATCTGTTCACGATTCCGGAGGGGTATGTCTCTCCGGTCGGTGCAAAAGTCATGTCCCTGCAAGATCCGACAAAGAAAATGTCAAAATCTGACGAAAATCCGAATGCTGTTATTTTAATTCTGGATGATAAAGACACGATCATCCGGAAATGCAAACGTGCCGTCACTGACAGTGAATCGGAAATCAGATTCCGGGAGGGTAAAGACGGTATTAATAACCTGCTGACGATTTATTCGGCTGTGACAGGAAAATCTATTCCGGATGCTGAAAAAGAATTTGAGGGGCAGGGCTATGGTGTATTTAAGCTTGCTGTCGGAGAGGCAGTCGCAGACCATCTTGCACCCGTTCGGGAAGAATATGCAAGACTGATTGCGGATAAGGCATATCTGAAAGAATGCTATACCAGATGCGGCACAGAGGCTCTGCGTTACTCCCAGAGAATTTTAAATAAAGTCTATCGCAAGATCGGCTTTGTTGCTTCGGAAATCAGGTGATGCCGGATGGTAGACTATCAGCAGAAAGAAACATACACAATACAGGATCTTCGGGAGATCGTGAAATTGCTCCGCAGTCCCGGCGGTTGCCCCTGGGACAAAGAACAGGATCACAGATCCATCCGGAATGATTTTCTGGAAGAAGCTTATGAAGCTGTGGAAGCAATTGATCTGCTGGACATGGATCTGATGCGGGAAGAACTCGGTGATGTTCTGTTGCAGGTTATTTTTCACTGTGTGCTTGCCGAAGAAGAACAAGCATTTGATTTTGAGACTGTCTGTGATGAGATCTGCAAGAAATTAATCATCCGGCATCCTCATGTGTTCGGCGATGTCAAAGCAGAAAATCCAGAAACAGTTCTGAAAAACTGGGATCAGATTAAAAAAGAAACCAAGCACCAGGAGACTTATGCAGACACGCTCAACAGTGTAGCAAAGTCTCTTCCGGCACTCACAAGGGCGCAGAAAGTCGGTAAACGGGCTGCCCGTGCCGGGATGGATTTTGAAACTGTACAGGATGCGTGTGCTTGTATTGGCTCTGAATACGAAGAGTTGCAGGATGCTATGCAGTCCGATGATCCGGTACACACAGAAGAAGAACTCGGCGATTTGCTGTTTTCTTGTGTGAATACAGCCCGGAAATTAAATATTGATGCAGAACAGGCTCTTTCCAAGGCAACGCAGAAATTTATCCGGCGATTTGCACAGACAGAACAGCTTGTGCTGCAAGATCAGAAAAACATGCCTGATTTATCTATCCGGGAATTGGATACATATTGGGATCAGGCAAAAAAATAATTTGTTATTTTACAGGAGGAAATTTTTATGACCAAATCTGAATTGATTGCACTTTATGCCAAGGCGAGAGACCGCAAGAGAAAAGACGCTGAAGCAGATGTGAATTTTGTTTTTGACACAATCCGTGATGCTCTCGCAGAGGGTGAAAAAGTTGTTCTGACTGGCTTCGGAACATTCGATGTCAGAGACCGCAGAGAAAAACGTTGTCTGAATCCTCGTACAGGTGAGCCGATTCAGCTGCCTGCCGGAAAAGCACCGGCATTTAAATCCGGCAGAGGCCTCAAGGACGCTGTCAATCCCAAGAAAGACTGAGTTTTGTCTATGACGAATATCCTGAGAAAATCTGTTCTCTGTGCCGGAGTTCTTGTTTGTGTGCTGTCGATTCCAACAGGATGCGATGCACAGCTGGAAGCTCCTGATACGCTGGAGGGAATCTTAAGCATTCCCTCCCTCGAACAGGAGACTGTTCCCACAGAGACAAAGCCAGCTGTTGCCAATCCCGAAGAAATTCCGGAAGAGACAATGGAATATCAGAGTATTTTCTTTCGGCCAGAAATAGAACCTGTGACAGAAACTGTTCCCGAAACACAGGTCGTTTCAGAATATATCCCGGAAGTACAGAATGCCGTCTCTGACTGGGAGGAGGCATATTATTTATTTCTGAAACATGCTGGCTATGAAAATCAGCTCGCAGAAGAAAGCAATAAAACGGATATTAAATTTCTGTTGTTATATCTTGACGGAGATGACATCCCGGAGCTGTTCATCCAGACCACCAGTACGGCTTATTTTTATAAATATCAGGGCTTTCAGGTGATTTATACTGACAGCATCCCAGTCAGCAATTACAGCTATAATTTCTTCTATCGTCCCTATAAAAACTGCATCTGTACGACGCAGGGTTCTATGATGGCGGATGGTACTTATCTGGATGTGCGGGAATATGAACCGTCAGCGACTGAAAAAAGTGGTCTTGTTCTCAAATCAGAATATTGTTATCCCACCAGAGAATACAGCTATCAGGTCTATTCCGAAATGGGTATGAATCTTGATTTTGACAAAGCACCCTTGCTGGATATTCACATGGACAGGGAAAATAATTTAGGCAGCAGCTGGTTTACTGTGCCGGATGTACTGGATGTAGATACCAGACTGTGTCGGTATGCGATCACAGAAGAAAATCTGACTGCCGTATTCGGTGTACAGGAAGATCCGGATTCTGAAAATTTCAATCAGAAAGAAGAATAACTCATGAGACTGGATAAATATTTAAAAAATTCGAGATTAATTAAAAGACGGACAATTGCAAACGAAGTCTGTGATGCCGGAAAAGTGCTTGTCAATGATAAAGTTGCAAGGGCATCCTATGATGTGAAATTGCAGGATGTCATTGAGATCCAGATGGGTACAAAGCCTGTGAAAGTCCGTGTGCTGTCAATTCCAGAACATGTCACAAAAGCGGATGCTGCTGCGATGTATGAAGTGATCAGCAATTAAATACGAAAAATACAAGAACCGCCTGCTTTCCAGGCGGTTCTTTGTGCAATCTGCCAAAAAAAGATTTTTTCAGAGAATTTCTGCACATTCTGTGAAAGATTTCCGTGAGAGAGATAGAAACAATTTTACAGGAGGTTTTTATCATGAAAAAATGCAGTTCCAGGTTTGCCGCTTTGGCGGTTGCTGCGATCAGTTTATCCAATCTCGTGGCTTTTGCAGAGGATTCCGGAAATCCGGAAGTCATTTCCGGTACTTGGTGTGATCTCGATTATGAAATCCGGGATCATGTGCTGACGGTTTCCGGTGAGGGCGAAATTTTCACGGATGTCTGGTTTGCAGATTATGATCTCCCGGAATGGGATGTATATTCAGAAGATATTTATGAGATTGTTCTGGAGGAGGGAATCACCGGGACAGGAGATTATACATTTTCCCATTATCCGAATCTGGAGAAAATCACAATCCCATCCAGTTTTACGGTTCTTGCACCGTATGTATTCTATGATGATCCGAAACTGACAGAAATCAACGGATTGGAGCATATTCAGGAGTTCAATTTTCACTGTCTGTCCGGAACGGCGTATATCCAGGAACATGAATTTGTGATTCTGGATGATGTGTTATATTATGCGGAGGGAACGAATTTCACAGTGCCGGAAGGTGTGACGGAAATCCGACCATTTGCATTCGGGAATTGTACAGATTATGATTTTATTGATATAGAAATCCTTAATCCGGAGGCAGAACCGGAAGATCAGATTTGGAATCCCATCTTGCAGGAATATGAGATTATTTTACCAGATTCCGTACAAAAAATTGATGCGTTTGCATTCGCACATTGTGCGACGATGACAAACATTCAGATTCCGGATTCTGTCACGGAAATTGGGGAGTATGCGTTTTATAACTGCGTAAATCTGGAAAATCTTACACTCCCGGAATCTGTGGAATCCTTGGGAGAAGGGGTATTTTTCAACTGTAAGAGTTTGGAAAATATTACAGTCCTGAATCCGGAAATGCAGTTCCAGAAATATGCATTCGGTACTTGCATTGACTGGGAAGCACCTTATCAAATCTGCCTGTGGTATGATCCGGACAGAGAATGGAACCAGAGATTATTTAAAAATCTGTATGCACAGAATCCGCTGATTTTTGATTACATGAGTGCTGCACTAAGCGTAGAATTTCTGGGTGCAGAAACGTATGATTCCATTATGCAGAATATCAAAACATCCAATTTTCATGCAGATCAGCTCCAGAGAAAGGGAATCCTGACAGGTTATGTGGATTCGACTGCACAGGATTTTGCAGAAGAAAATAATCTGGTGTTTCATGCATTGGATCAGGAGTCTTATCAGGCAGGCGATGCTGATCTGAATGGAAGTGTTGACATTCTGGATGTGGTTTTCATGAATCGTGTTGTTGTCGGGGTGGAATCCTGTACACCGGAGCAGTTGCAATATGCAGATATGGACGGAAGCGGTAGGATTGAACTGACAGATTCCATGGCAGTTCTGCGGAAAATTGTAGGATTAGACTGAATCCGGGTGATTTTTATAGAAAGTAAGCAAAAGGTGTACCAACCGGTACGCCTTTTGTTATGTGCTGGATTCTTCTTCGGAATTGACTTTCGGATATTCGATATTGTTTTGAAACTGCAAAGTTTTGCCGTCACTGATAAATTCCATATTGCCTTGTTCATAAGTCAGATAGGTTTCAATATCACGTTCCTGAAGTGCTGTGATTGTACTTTCTGCAAGATATTCTTCTGAAGTCGAGATAACAGCATATTCCGGAGTGACAGCATCCAGGAATTTCCCAAGATTCTTTAATTCTTTGCCGTGATAGGGTTCTTTCAGGAATGTGCAGTCGCCAAGATCCATGATTTCCTCTAATCGTTCATACATGGCATCTGCCGTAAACAGGAAAATATTTTCATGGTGCTGGAGTCTTGTCACCAGAGAAAAATTATTGTCATCACCCTCCAGATAAGAATCTGATTCCGAAGGATAGATAATAAATTTTGCATCATCCAGAATAATACTGGTATCTTGTTTCACAAATTCAAAATCCAGATTTTTTTCTGTCATACTTTCTGTCAGTTTCCGAAATTCACTACTTTCAGAGTGAGCATAATCCGGTGCAAGGATGTGTGATACTTCAAAATTATCGATTACTTTGGATGCACCGCCGATATGATCCTGGTCATAATGTGTCAGGATCATGTAATCAATTTTTTCCACACCCAGAGCATTCAGACAGCGACGCATCTTACTGCCGTCGCTTTTTTCGCCGCAGTCAATTACAATTGTATGATTCTGTGTCTGGATCACCATGCCGTCAGCTTTGCCTAATTTCAGACAGCAGAGTTTGAGGTTATAGCATTCTGTGGGCTGATACTCTGATTTTAAGGCAGGATTGTCAACGGGAGTTGTTTTGACACATCCTGTCAACAGGATTGCACAGCTCAGAAGCAGTGTACTTATTTTTTTTCTCAGCATATCGCAGTCACTTCCTGATAGAATTTTATTTCAGTTTTGCACAGAAATCTGAAATTATTATTAAATATACCATAGTTTCTGAGATTTGTCAACGACTTTTTTTCGGGAACTACTTGTAATTTCTCGGAAAGTATGTTATGATATAACATATATAAATTACCGGAGGTTTTTTACATGAATGATAATTATACACTGATTGGTTATCCTTTGGGACACTCGATGTCTCCCTGGATTCATAAGAAATTATTCTCTCTATTCGGACGGAATGGAGAATATACACTCACAGAAATCGCACCGGAAGAGCTTGCCGGAAAGCTTCCGGAACTGAAAAAATTAAAAGGTTTTAATATTACAATTCCCTACAAGACAGATATTCTGCCCTATATGGATATTATGGACGAAACAGCACAGAGATATGCATCCGTGAACTGTGTGGCAGTTACACCGGATCAAAAGTTGCATGGCTATAATACAGATTGTACTGGATTCCTGAGAAGTGTGCAGGATATGCCTCTGAATGGAAAAGTATTACTGATCGGCTGCGGCGGTGTCGGTAGGATGATGGCAACAGAAGCTGTTCTTCATGGTGCAAATCTGACAATTTCTGAACCCGATCAGGCACGTGCGGAGTCTCTCGTGCGGGAATTGAAGCAGAAATATCCAGATGCAGAAATCCGGATCTCAAATGCGGAGATTCTGGATCAGAATCAGGAAAAATTTGATCTTCTTATGAATGCCAGTCCGGTGGGAATGTATCCGAAAGTAAATGCTTGTCCGGTAAGTGATACGCTGATCCGGAACAGTGCAAATGTATTTGATGTAATTTATAATCCGACAGAGACAGCACTTGTGAAGAAAGCAAGAGAAATGGGAAAAAAAGCTGTGAGTGGTTCTGCAATGCTGGTATGGCAGGCAGTCCGTGCGCACGAAATATGGAATCAAGTACAATACGATCCGGAAGAAATTCAGAAACTGATTGCAGAGATGGAACAGGAAGTGAACCGGCTTTTTCCGGAGAGATCCTGAAAATTCCGGATATTATGAGTAGTAAGGTGAATCAGATATGACGATTTTTCTATGTGGATTTATGGGCTGCGGCAAAAGTACTATTGGCTCGAAACTGGCAAAAAAATTAGAGATGGATTTTGTGGATATGGACAGCTATATTGAAGAACAGGCTGAAATGACAATCCCGCAAATTTTTGAGAAATACGGTGAATCGCATTTCCGGGATCTGGAAACGCAGGCTGTGCAGGATCTTTCCGGTCGTGAAGGTGTGATCGCATGTGGCGGCGGTGCAATGCTAAGGGAGGTTAATGCGGAAATTGCCCGAAAATCTGGTCAAGTTGTTTTGCTGGATGTGCCTTTCCGGACATGTTATTTTCGGATTGCCGATTCTGACAGACCAATTGTAAGACGCAGTACCAAACAGCAATTGAATCAGCTCTATGATGAACGTTATGTGATCTATGAAAAGCACTGTACGCATAAAGTAGATGTTTCCCGGAGCATCAATGCCGCAGTCCGGAATATTATCATTGCACTGGGAATCCCAGTATCTGAGGAGAAAGAAAATTTATGTTGATTTATAATGCTGAAATTTATTCCATGACGGAAGACATGCATTTTTATGGCTATGTAGAAATTCAGAACGGAAAAATTACTGCTGTGGAGCAGGGGAAGCCTGATCGCATCACAATTCAGGATATAGATGCACAGGGCGGTCAGCTTCTGCCGGGGCTGATTGATGCACATACTCACCTGGGTATTATTGAAAATGGCATTGATTTTGAGGGGGACGACTGCAACGAGATTTCTGATCCGTTTACACCACAGCTCCGGGCAATTGACGGGGTTAATCCTCATGACAGATGTTTTCAGGAGGCATGTCAGCATGGGATCACTTCTGTGATGGTGTCTCCCGGCAGTGCTAATGCCTGCGGCGGTGATATGCTCCTGATGAAGACATATGGCAGATGCGTGGACGAAATGGCAGTGAAAACCTGCGGAATGAAATTTGCTCTGGGGGAAAATCCCAAGTCTACTTACAGTAACCGTGAGGAAATGCCTGTCACCCGCATGGCAACGGCGGCTCTGATCCGAGAGGGCTTGCAGAAAGCCAAATTATATTCTGAAAGATTACAGCGTTTTGAAGAACACCCGGATGAAGAAGAACCGCCGGAATATGATGCCAAGTGTGAGGCATTACTGCCGCTTCTGGACGGCAGGATGAAAGCACATTTTCACTGTCACAGGGCAGATGATATTTGTACAGCAGTGAGAATCTGTAAAGAGTTTGGCTTGGAATTTGTGATTATTCACGGAACGGGAGCGCATATATCAGCAGATTTGTTCGGTGAATGGGGATTATCCATGATTGTAGGTCCTGTGATCTGTGACAGATGTAAGCCGGAAATGCAGAATCTGGAATTGCAAAATGCAGCTATCTTACATGAAAACGGCGTAAAAATTGCGATCTGTACGGATCATCCCGAAGTACCGATCCAGTATTTGCCCTTGTCAGCGGCATTGGCTGTGAAAGGCGGTCTGCCAAGGGAAATCGCACTCCGGGCATTGACTTCCGAGCCAGCGGATATGCTGGGTGTTTCTGACCGGATTGGCAGAATCGCTGTCGGTCTGGATGCCGATCTTGTGCTGTTTGCGGATGATCCCTTGGATGTGATGCAAGATCCGGAATGGGTGATGATCAACGGAAAGATCATCCCATAAATTCTGCCCGGAAGAGAGGAGAATTTTATGTACAGAAAAGTGATGCAGAGAATGTTTCAGGTTATACTGGCATCTGTGCTGGTATCTGGCAGTATATCTGTTTCAGTATGTGCGGAAGATTCCACAGAGGGAATCTATGAAAATCTGTTTTATAAAGCCTGTTCTGATCATGTGACGATCACAGGTTGTGATAAGACTGTCACAACTGTTGTGATTCCGGCAGAAATCGAGCATCTGCCTGTGACGGAAATCGGTGGATCTTCGTTTGCTAACTGTGCATATCTGACAGAGATCAGCATTCCGGACAGCGTGACGCTGATCAGTTCAGGCGCATTCTCAAAATGTACATCTTTGAGAAGTATTGCGATTCCGGATTGTGTCGAAGAGATTGCGGCGGATGCTTTTGTCTGCGGTATTGCGGAAATAACTGTTTCAGACGGAAATCAGAATTATTCCAGTGTGGATGGTGTGCTTTTCAATAAAGAGCAGACTGTGTTAATTGATTATCCTGAGGGCAGTCCAGAAACCAGCTATCACATTCCGGACGGTGTCACAGAAATTGCACAGGAAGCTTTTTCTGATTGCCGGAATCTGCAAGAGATTATCATGCCGGACAGTGTGATTGTGATGCAGGAATCTGCATGTAAGGCTTGCAGCAGTTTGAAACATGTGACATTGTCGGAGAATCTGATGGAGATCAGCGACCAGGCATTTTATTTCTGCCGGAATCTGGCGGAAATTTCATTCCCGGATGGTATTACAAGAATCGGTGAGGGCGCATTTGCAAGCTGTGGCAATCTGACGGATCTGGTGATTCCTGATGGTGTCACAGAAATTGGCAGGTCTGCATTTGAGAAATGCCGCTCTCTGAAACATGTCACAATTCTGAATCCGGATTGTGAAATTTCCGATGATGCAAAGACAATTCCGGCGGCAACTGCTATTCATGGTTATCTGGATTCTACGGCATATTTCTATGAAGTCAATAATAATTCATTTATTTCTCTAGGAGAATATCTGAAAATCCAGCTTGTCCAGGGCGATCTAACAGGAGATGAACAGGTTTCTGTGACAGATCTGGTGAAGATGCAGAAGTATCTGCTCGGGCAGGAGAACATTTCTGCACAGTTGTGGAAAAATGCAGATCTGGATCAGAATCATATTGTGAATGTTTATGATCTGATTCTGTTGAAAAAAGAGATCCTGAAAAATTTTTAGAAAGTGAGTGATTGTGAGTCATGAGAGAAATCACAGCACAAGAGATTACAGAAGCTGTTGCAAAGCTTTGCATTCAGGCAAATAAAATTTTACCGGAAAATCTGGAAAAAAAAATTCAGGCGTGCGCACAGCAGGAAAAATCCCCTGTTGCCAAAGCCGTTTTTGATGATCTACTGGCAAATCTGGATGCCGCAAGGGAAGAAGATTTCCCGATCTGTCAGGATACAGGAATGGCAGTGGTATTTATCGAACTTGGACAGGATGTGCATCTGACAGGCGGTACGCTCCGGGATGCCATTAATGCAGGGGTTGCAAAGGGCTATACGGAGGGTTACCTGAGATGTTCTGTTGTAGGCGATCCTTTAGAGAGAGTCAATACAAAAAATAATACGCCTGCTATATTGCATTTGGAGCTAGTAGAGGGCGAACAGGTAAAAATTACGGTCTGTCCGAAAGGTTTCGGCAGTGAGAATATGTCCCGGCTTCGGATGATGACTCCTGCGGCAAGTCAGGAAGATATCATTCAGTATGTGACAGACTGCATTGCAAAAGCCGGAAGCAATCCTTGCCCGCCGATTGTTGTTGGTGTTGGAATCGGCGGTAATTTTGAGGAATGTGCTTTACTGGCGAAAAAAGCACTCTGCCGGGATGCGGATGTACGCAATTCCAATCCTCTCTATGCAAAACTGGAACAGGATATGCTTGACAGGATCAATCAGTTAGGGATCGGCGCACAGGGATTCGGCGGTACGGTGACAGCTCTATATGTCAACATTGAGCAGGGTGCAACACATATTGCAGGCTTGCCGGTCGCTGTCAATGTTGGCTGTCATGTAACAAGACATGCAGAAATGATTCTATAATCTGACAGGAGCTGAAATTTATGCTATTAGCAATTG
This sequence comes from uncultured Ruminococcus sp., assembly GCA_947175975.1. Lineage (GTDB taxonomy): Bacteria > Bacillota > Clostridia > Oscillospirales > Ruminococcaceae > UBA3855. The sequence goes on along the minus strand of CAMWOX010000001.1, from coordinate 9,148 downwards.
ATGTGGGCAATACCAATATTGTACTGGGTTGTTTTGATGGAGACAAAATTCTGTTCCGGGAAAGATTATCCACTAACCAGCAGGCAACGGATCTGGAATATATTTCCGGAATCAAGATGGCACTGGATATGCATGGTGTGGAAAAAGATGCTATTCAGGATGCAATTATTTCTTCCGTTGTGCCGTCCGTAACGGCAACGCTCCGGGAGGCGGTCGGAAAGTATATCCGTAAGCGTGTGATGGTCGTTGGTCCGGGGATCAAGACGGGATTAAGTATCATGATTGATAATCCGGCACAGCTCGGCAGTGATCTTGTTGTGGATGCTGTTGCAGGTTTGCAGGAATATCCTGCACCTATGATTATTATTGATATGGGAACAGCTACAACACTGTCCCTGATCAACGAAAAAAAGCAGTATATCGGCGGTGTAATCAGTACAGGGATGGCGGCTTCTATGGATGCACTCGTCAGCAGGACTTCTCAACTGCCGAAAATCAGTTTTGAACCGCCGAAGAAAATCATTGGCAGTAATACAATTGACTGCATGAAAAGTGGCATTCTCTATGGTACAGCCTGTATGCTTGACGGCATGATCACCAGAATGGAACAGGAACTCGGACAGTCCTGCACGGTCATTGCAACTGGTGGCTTAGCCAGGATTGTTGTTCCATTATGTACACATGAAATGATTCTGGATGATGATCTGCTGCTGAAAGGCTTATATGCGATTTACCAGAAAAATAAAAATTAATTTTAATTAATCAAAATCAGCAAGCCCCCATCTTTATAGATGGGGATGAATTAAAAACAAAAAAACTGTAGGCATATCTACAATGACATGTGTGAAGAATAATAATTTCATTAATAAGGATTGCTTTGTGATTGAATGTGTAATAAAATGAGGATATAATGATGAGAAAATTAAAAAATATATTGATACTTTTTCATATATTAGCTATTATTGTATGCATATTTTCTATACAAAATCTTTGGGAAAAAAAAGAGTGGCTCACAACGACAGCCACGATTACTTTCATTGGTAAACCTCAAGGTTTTGTATTTTGTGAGTATGTTGACAAGGAAGGTGTTTTGCATTCCGAGGATGATCCGACGCATAATCCATCTTATCGGGATGGTCGCTACATGGGACATAGCGGGGGCGTTTCTTCTCTGATTGGAAAAACTATAAAAATAGCCTATAATCCAGATTCAGGAAGAATAGAGAAAGATCATCATCTGATGTGCTATTGCCATATTTTCTCTTATATACTATCCATTGTGCTACTATGTGTATATAGGAAAGTTATGCTAAAAAAATTGCAGGAAACAATTATGTACACATGAAATGATTCTGGATGATGATCTGCTACTGAAAGGATTGTATGCGATTTATCAGAAAAACAAAACCTGATTATAAAAAAATACCCCTGATAGTAATGTCGATACTCATATAGAAATTTTTAGCCATAGTATTTTTGATTATAAGTTCAAATACTATGGCGTTTTTATTGACAGAACAAATTTTTTGATATATAATATTAGTAAAATAAATCGGAATTTGCAGAGGAGAAAATTATGAGCAAGAAAAAAGAATGGATCTGTTTAATAGTAGGATTTTTGGGTGCTATGCTGGGTTTATATGGTGTCACAGCGTTCAATCAGTTTGTACTAATGTCGTTACCTTTAGGACTAAGAGTGGTAAGTATGCTATTGATTTATTGGTTAATTGCATTGATTCCTATAATTGTAATGCTGGTTAATAAAGACAAGTTAGTGGATTATGGTTTTAGCAAAGACAAAAAGAAATTTCAAATTATTGTAGGCATTTTAATGGGTATCGCAATGTCATTTATACTCACGCTAATACCACATCTGTTTGGGTTTGGTGAATATTTCGATAGCGGCAAAAGATATAAATACTTATGGCAATTTATTTATGAATTTTTCTATTGTATATTTGTAGTAGGTTTTGTTGAAGAACTTGTATTTCGAGGATTTATTTATGAAAAAATAAAAAGCATTAGCCAAAAGGATATGATAGCCATTATTGGTTCATCTGTCCTTTTCGGAGTATTTCATTTATTCACCGGTAATATTGTTCAAATGATAATGACCGCATGTATAGGAGCATTTTTTTGTTTTTGTAGATTAAAGGTTAAAAATTGCTCAACTTTATCCTTGATAATTGGACATGGAGTATATGATGCTTTAATAACTGTTTGGGCATCAGTTTTACTATAACAATGAAGAGATAAATTCTGATTTATGCGAATAAAAAAATAATTAAAACAAGCCCGAAAGCAGTTGAAAAACTACTTGCGGGCATTGCTTCTATATGAGTATCGCTCGTATAATCAAGGGTATTTTTCTAATCATTAATGCAATCCAAAACTGATAGAAAGTGCATTGTCCACACGATCCATTGCATTCGGATCAAGTGATCCCATTCTGTCTTTCAGACGTTTCTTATCCAATGTACGGATCTGTTCCAACAGGACGATACTGTCTTTCTGTAAGCCGCAGCTTGCTGCTTCTAATGAGATATGCGTCGGTAGTTTCGCTTTATCCAGCCGGCTGGTGATTGCCGCAGCGATGACAGTCGGACTGTGACGGTTTCCGACATCATTCTGTACGATAAGTACTGGACGGATGCCGCCCTGTTCCGAGCCGACAACAGGGCTGAGATCAGCATAATAAATTTCTCCACGTTTCACGGACATCATAGCAAAAACACTCCTTAAAGATTTGAAAATAAAATGTAAAAAATAATTCAAATAAATTTTCCTGTTTCTAGTATCGCTGTTTCGGAGCGATTTATACATGCCGGAGCAGATTTTCTCTGCTGTTAATAATTTATGCAGAAAATTAGAATCAGGTGCTTGACAAAGTCCGTAAAATATGTTATAATAATACTTGTAAAAAGTACTGGGGTGTAGCCAAGCGGTAAGGCAACGGACTTTGACTCCGTCAGTCGTGAGTTCGAATCTCGCCATCCCAATCAAGGATCTTGTGATGATCACAGCGTACAGCCCTCTTTCGGGGGCTTTTGTTGTTATCCTGATTTGCAGATTCAGGAATCTTCTTCAAGCCGGAAATAGAGATAATCAAAATAAATATGCAAGGCTTTGTAGATTCTGTTTCTGGCACGCTGAAGCGTCCGACAGACAGTGGAGCTGTCAATGCCGAGCTGTTCAGCGATCTGTCTGTGATTCAGATTCTGATAGTAATAAAAATTAATCATTTCACGCTGTCGGGGTGTGAGATCCTGCGTAATGACTTCTGCAAGGGCTTTTTTTGCCGTTTCTATCTGTTTCCGGTTGGTGGCAGATGCTCCCGTGAGATCCCGGAGGATCTCCTGGTCTGATTCGAGCAGATATGCCGGGATACGTTTCTGTCTCATGAGTGTACTCCTTTCTGGGATGTCTGTGCGAGATGCCTGCGCATGTCAGCAATCACAAGAAGCAATTCCGTGTGTTCCTTGTAGAGCATGTCTCGTCTGGCTGTGAGCAGTTCTCGTTCTATTGTTTGAAGAGAAGCATTTCTGAGTTGTTGATTGAGTTCATGAATGCGTTTTTGAAGCAGCAGTCTGCTGTTTTCGTAGTCTGAAATTAAATCCTGCAATATAATCTGTCCTTTCCTGGAGGATGATAAATAGAACATATGTTCTATTATTGTTTCTTATTCTACAGGATTTTTTTCCGTTTGTCAAGAGGTTTTTAAAAAAATATGTCGCAAATTGCAGAAACTTTAACAGGTTTTTTAGAAAATTACCAAAAAAATCAAATGCTCCGTATGCATATGCCCGGTCATAAAGGGAGATCCCTGATGGAATCGCTTTCCGGGGCATATGCCTGGGATATTACAGAAATTGCAGGTGCTGACAGCCTGTTTGAATCCAGTGGTATTCTCAAACAGGCAGAATACAGGACAGCAGAACTTTATGGAACGGGAGCGACTTGCTGGAGTGCCGGAGGATCAACGCTCTGCATCCAAGCAATGCTTGCACAGATGAAATCAGAACAGAGAACTGTCATTGCTGCACGGACGGTTCACAGGGCATTCCTGAACAGTTGTGTTTTACTGGATCTGCCTGTGAAATGGGTAGTTCCAAGATCGGGTTCTCTGATCGGAGGTAGTTATTTATTATCGGATTTTGAGACAGCTTTGCAGGAGACTTCCGGATTGGCTTGTGTGTATGTTACTTCACCGGATTATCTGGGCAATTTGCAGGATATTGCAGGCTTGTCCAGGATTTGTAGAAAGTATCATGCCAGATTGATTGTCGATCATGCACATGGCGCACATGCGGCATTTCTGAAAAAAAATCAGCATCCGATTGCACTGGGAGCAGATTTCTGCTGTGATTCCGCACATAAGACGCTTCCGGCACTCACGGGCGGTGCATTCCTGCATGTGAAAAATCCGGAGGATGCCCGAATGCTCAAACAGCATATGCAGTTATTCGGCTCGACAAGTCCGTCTTATCTGATTATGCAGTCGCTGGAGTCTTGCACAGAATGGCTTGCCGTCCAGGGCAGAGAAAGTATTTTAGAATGCGAAGAACGGATACAAAAATTGAAAGCCGGATTGGCAGGAAAATATGATTTGATCGGCACTGATCCCATGCATCTGACGTTGCGTGTGAATGGTTTGGTGTTGTCTGAAATTCTGAGAAAGAAATACCGGATTGAGTGTGAATATGCGGATAAGACGTGTCTGGTATTATTATTGTCGCCCATGATGACCGATCAGGATTTTGCAGAATTAGAATTTGCATTGCAGGATTGTCCGGACAGACAGCACATTCCACTATGGATTCCCCCGGATCTGTCAGAACCGGAGATTGTCTGCGATTTGCGGACTGCGGCACTCTCTTCCTGGGAAGTGATCCATCCGGAACAGGCGGAGGGAAGAATTTGTAGTTGTGTGCAAGTCCCCTGTCCGCCAGCTGTGCCGATTGTTCTCAGTGGTGAAAGAATTACCAAAAATGGAATCCGACTCATGCAGTTCTATGATTTGGATCAGATTGCGGTTATGAAAAATTACGATTTCAGAAATGAGGGGTTATTTTGAATAGATTGCGAAATTTTTCAGGAAATATCATCATGCTGTCCGCCTTGCTGATCCTGTGTACAGGATGCCGAAATGAAATAGATTCACAGACAGATTCGGACAGCAGTATTCCGGAAAGTGCAGCACAGACAGAACAGGAAACGATTTCTGATACAGAATCCGAGCCGGAAACACAATCGCATACAAATGCAGCATTCCCGGCAGCAGATCTGAATGCTGTGAATTTCAACGATGGGAGCTGTCATTTTGTGACTGTCATGAATGATGATGCTGGCTGTGCAGAGGGCAAGCTTTCTGTTGAAAATATAGACGGTAATTTCATGCTGAAATTTACAGATCTGTCAACAGGTTCTGAAAATTTGACAGATGCTGTCCAGAAGATCCGGATTTCTGTCGGACAGCTCCTGAATCCGGATCAGCTTGAGAGTGTCCGGCGTATTGGGTTTGATCTGTATGCAGAAGCCAAAGAAAATTTATTTCAGAATGATGATGGTGAATTTCTGCAAGTACCCGGTTGGATCGGCGGCGGTGGCGGTACGGTCTGTGCGGACGGCGAATGGTATGATTTTGCAGATTTTGCCGCAGAGGATATCAATCAATATGATCTGCAAAGATCCGATGCCTGTCATGTGGAGTTTCAATTTCTGCTTGCAGAATCCGGAAAGTGCTGGGATAGTTCTGTAGAAGATGTGAATTTTACTGTCATGCGTAAGGGAATGCAGAATATTTCAGATTTTTATCTGGATAATATTGTATTTTACGATGAAGAGGGCAACTCTATCCCTCTGCATATTAGTCCGGAAGAGAAGCAGGCATCATGAGCAGGGGCAGAATTTTAAGATGCATGGCGGCGATCCTGTGCCTGTCCGGGATTCTGCGGTTCACGGGGTGCGGTTTTGCAGGGACGACTTATCGAGATTATGTACAGGCAGTGCTTGATTGCAGTTATCATGGAGATTATCAGGCATATTGCAGTATGACTATCTACACGATTCCGGAGGCAACAGAATTATTCTGGGATGAAAGAGATGCCCTGAGTGAACGGATTCGGAATTATTATGGCATTGATTCTGACAAGATCAGTGAAGAAATGATTGGACAGTATGACACGCTTGCACAACAGATTCTCATGCAGACAAAATATACTATCCGAGAAGTCGTACAGACAGACCAGGCTTATCAGGTGACGCTGATTCTTTCTCCAGTGGATTTCTGGGAAAAGACTGCACCGGAAGTAAAAGATTACTATGAGAATGATTTTACACCCAGATATACAAGAGCAAAGACAAAACAAAAAGCGGATATGCTGGAGGAAGTCTATGCAAGACAAGTTCTGCGGATTCTGAATGCATCTCTGGAAGAGTTAGGTTATTTAGAGCCTGTACAGTATGATTTCATCATTGGTACAGGAGAAAATAATGTCAGTGGAACAACCTGGCAGGAGATTGATGCCATTCTGTTAGGTTATGCTCAAAGTGAATCCTGAACCAAATCATCCGGAAAGCAATTCCGGATGATTTTTTTGCAAAAAAAAGCAGTTCTTCGCAGAACTGCTCCAAAAAATAATAAGGATGTAGGATTTATGATGATTTTATTATAGCATAGTTCATGTATTTTGTCAATGATTTTTCAGAAATTTTGTAAAAATCACTAAATTCATGACGAAATATTCTGCATATTGAACAAGAAATTTTATTTTTTCTCCAGTTTCCGACATTCTTTTTCTTCTTTTGTCATCCGGTTCTGATTTTTTCCTGCACGGATGATTTCCACTTCGGATCTGTCAATCGTATAAGGAACGTCTTCTTCTTTTTCTGGACGGATTCTTAATTTTCCAGTAATCAGATTGGCATCTTCTACACGACCTTTTCCGTTGGGAGTTTTTACAAGTGAACCGATCCGGGGGGTGATTTTCTGCAATTCTTCGTAGACTTCCTGTTCGTGTTTCAGACAACACATCAGTCTGCCGCAAGTACCGGAGATCTTTGTCGGATTCAGGGACAGGCCTTGTTCTTTTGCCATCTTGATCGAAACAGGCTGAAAATCGCTCAGATAGCCACGACAGCAAAATTCCCGTCCGCAGATTCCCAGTCCTCCGAACATTTTCGCTTCATCCCGGACACCAATTTGACGCAGTTCAATCCGCATCCGGAATATGGATGCCAGATCCTTGACTAGTTCCCGGAAATCCACACGGGAATCTGCTGTGAAATAGAATAACAGCTTGCTGTTGTCAAATGCACAGCTGACATCTACCAGTCGCATTTTCAGTTTATGCGCCTCAATTTTCTGTTCACAGATTGTGAATGCTTTTACTTCTTTCTGTTTATTGAGTTCCAGTGTCCGGAAATCTTCTTTATTCATAATTCTGACAATGGATTTCAGCGAAGAAACAATGCTCTCATCCGGGAGCTTTTTATTCTGGAGTGCAACTGTTCCCCAGTCTATACCTTTGGCAGTCTCCACAATGACTTTTGTGCCGAGTGCAAGTGTTAATCCATTTGGTGCAAAATAGTAGATTTTATTGGAATTTTCAAATCTGACACCTACGATTTCAATCATAGTGCAATCCTTTCTGACGCTGTGCGTCCGATATTATAACAATCTGCCACCGAGTGCGGCAAGTGCAAGTTTTGTGCTGACATTGGATTCCATTGCCAGACAGGCATCCCGGACAGCATCCTGTAACTGAATGGCACGGCTTGCCGTCAGAATGGAAGATAATGCCTGTGCGCTGTCCCTGTCACATCCTGCGAGTACAGGGGCAGGATCATCTGGATTCTGATATTTTAAAATCATAGCATCCCGGAATTGCAGACTGACCAGTTTCAGGAAATACATGGCTTTCTGACGGTCTTTCTCATAACCATGCAGGATACTGAGTATCTGATAATGCTTTCTGGTAAAAACAGCATTTGTGAGAGCGATTACCTGCCGGGTGCATTCCTGCATGGTATCATCTTCCAGCCATTGCAGAGCCAGTCCGATATTGCCGCCACAGGCATTGACAGCATTGTGGGCATGTTCCGGAGAAACACCCTTCGCTAACAGAGCTGTTTCGCAGTCCTGCCTGGTGCAGGGATTGACAGCGATCTGGATCATTCGGGACAGCATTGTGTCCAGGAATGCGGATTTCTGTTCGGCAGTGAATACCAGAATGACATGTTCCGGCGGTTCTTCTGTTAATTTCAGAAGTGTATTCTGTGCTGGAATGCTGATGCTGTCGCAGTCTGTGAAAAGATAAATTTTCAGATCTGCCTCATTCGGTGCAGTGAGAGCATCCTGGCAGACATCCCGGACAGTTTCCACGGAGAATCCCTGTTTTTTACCGGAATGTTCCGGAAAGATTAGATCCGGGTGGCTCTTATGCAGGATTTTTCTGCAATTCCGGCATTCGCCGCAGGGAGCGTTTTCCTCTGTGCAGAGAGCTGTCATGGCAAAATATTCTGCAAGTGTTTTTCTGCCTGATCCTTTTTCGCCGTAGAATAAACAGGCATGGGGCAGACGATGATGCTGTTTCATATTTTGGATCAGCCGGAGATTTTCTGCATTGCCGTAAATTTTAGGAGTATGATTCATATTTTTTCAAATCTTTCAATATCTGTCACAAAGACAATTGCACCACCGACTTCGACTTCTACGGGAAAATCAATGCCGGAGCTGGCAGGAATGCCATTCGGGACGGTTTTTTTGCGTTTGTGGCTTTTCTGGCGGATAATTGTAATTAATTCTTCCAGGCGGTTTTCTTCGACGCATAATAAAAATGTCGTATTCCCGGCACTGAGAAAGCTCCCGGTGGATGCTAATTTTGTTGCATAGAATCCGGATTTCAGCAATGCCTTACTGACTGCCTGGCTGTCGTCATCATTGACAATGGCAAAAACAAGTTTCATAAAAAATCTCCCCTGCAATTGATAATTTAATTTATTATAGCATAAATTTTAAAAAAAAGCAAGCCCCTTGACAGATCATCAAAAATAAGTTATAATAAAATTAATATTTTATTAGACAAATTTATTAGAATTGTAGGTGTTTCATATGAACCGTAAAGACTTTGATAGAGTGATATTACAT